>CAKPDW010000030.1 GCA_934149115.1 uncultured Clostridia bacterium | reverse complement strand
TTCCAATTAACAGGAATTCCACCAGCACCAAGAGGAGTACCACAAATCGAAGTTACATTTGATATAGATGCAAACGGAATCGTTCACGTATCAGCAAAAGATACAGCAACAGGAAACGAGCAAAAAGTATCAATCACAGCAAGCACAAACTTAACAGAAGACGATATAAACAGAGCAGTAAGAGATGCAGAAGAACACGCATCAGAAGATAAAAAGAGAAAAGAAGAAGTTGAAGTTAAGAACAATGCAGAAAGCTTAATATACAATAGCCAAAAAACATTAGATGAATTAGGCGATAAAATAAGCAGTGAAGAAAAAGCAAAAGTTCAAACAGAAATAGACAACTTAAAGAAAAAAGTTGAAGAAAACAACATAGACGAAATCAAAGACGGAACAGATAAATTAACAAAAGTATTCTACGAGATTTCAGAAAAATTATACAAAGCAAATGGAGCAAATCCAGGAGAAACTGCAGGAACAGCAAATCCAGAAGGAGAAGCAAAAGAAGGCGAAGTGTATGATGCAGATTATAAAGTAGAAGATGACAATAACGATAATAAATAAAATAGTGGGGCGGAAAACACGCCCCAACTTTTATAAAAGTTTGAAAAGATTGTTCCAAATACAAACAATCAAAAACATCAAATAAAATACAATAATTAGTATGGAAATGATGTCAAAAGAAAAATAAAAAATTGAAAAAAACATAAGTGAAAACTTTAAATATTTTTTTCAAGACCTAAATGGAGGGGAAAATGGAAAACAAGCGTGACTATTACGAAGTACTAGGAATACAAAAAACAGCAACTGATGAAGAAATAAAAAAAGCATATAGAAAATTAGCAAAAAAATATCATCCAGATGCAAACCCTGACAATAGAAAAGAAGCTGAAGCAAAATTTAAAGAAGTAAGCGAAGCATATGAAGTTTTATCAGATAAACAAAAAAGACAAATGTATGATCAATTTGGATTTAATGGTCCACAAGGATTTAATGGACAAAACGGAGGATATTATTCATATGGCTCTGGATTCGATGGATTTAGTGGATTCTCAGGCTTTGAAGATTTTGGATTTGGAAGCTTTGGAGACATATTTTCAGCAGCATTTGGAGGAGGAGCAAGAAGAAAAAGTGGACCTAGAAAAGGAGCAGATTTAAAAGTAAATATAGATATAACATTTGAAGAATCATACCTAGGAGTAGAAAAAACAATATCAATCAATAGAAGCAAAGAATGTTCAAATTGTCATGGAACAGGAGCAAAACCAGGAACAAATCCTCAAACATGTAAAGTATGTAATGGAACAGGAAAAATCAAACAAGTAGTAACAACACCATTTGGACAAATGTCAACACAAAAAGTTTGCTCAACATGTGGTGGAGAAGGAAAAATCATAAAAGAACCATGCAGTGCATGTAGAGGAAAAGGAATTGTAAGAGAAACAGCAAAAATAAAAGTAAAAATACCAGCAGGAATAGATGATGGTCAAACAGTAGTATTAAGAGGAGAAGGCGAACCAGGAGTAAAAAATGGACCAAAAGGTGACTTGTATATAAATGTACATGTAAAAAAACATAGTATATATACAAGAAAAGCAGATCACGTATTATGTGATATTCCAATTACATTTACTGGAGCCACATTAGGAACAGAAATAGAAGTACCAATGGTAGATGGAACAAAAGCAAAATATAAAATACCAGAAGGTACACAAACTGGTACAAAATTTGTATTAAAGGGAAAAGGATTTAAAAGTGTTAGTGGGAACTGGAAAGGAGATTTTGTATTTACAGTACATGTTCAAGTGCCAAAAAAATTGACAGCAGAACAAAAAGAATTAATTACAAAATTAGCTTTAACAATGAACGAACAACCTCCAATAAAAAGAAGAGGTATATTCGGATAATTCGATTTTTGTAAAAAGAGATGTAAATTAGAATAATTCAAGTTAACCCCCAAATATTATGCAAAAATATAATATTTTGGGTTTTTTATTCTATAAAAGAACTACAGACTTAGATATATTATTGTACAGGAAATTTTCAGATTTGTCCTTTTAAAAAATAAGTGATAAAATACAACTATTAAAGGAGGAAAATTACTATGAATGAAAATATGATAGTTGCCAAAGAATTAGCTAAAAATGGAGCTGACAAAAATGAAGGAGGACCATTTGGAGCAGTAATAACAGATAAAAATGGAAAAATAATAGCAAAAGGAAACAATAAAGTAATTATCTCACATGATCCAACAGCACATGCAGAAATAGTAGCAATAAGAGAAGCATCAAAAAAATTAAACACACACGATTTATCAGAATATATATTATATACATCATGTGAACCATGTCCAATGTGCTTATCAGCGATAATATGGGCAAATATTAAAACAGTATATTATGCATGCACAAGAAAAGATGCATCAAGCATAGGATTTAGAGATGACATGATATATGAATATTTAAAAGGAGAAAATAAAGATTTAATTCAATTAAAAGAAATAGATAGAAAAGAATGTATAGAATTATTTGAAGAATATAAACAAAAAAATAAAGAGATATATTAAAATCAAAAGAGTCATGAAAAATTTTTCACGACTCTTTTTTTGAATTAACAAGACAAAGTTTTATACATAAAAGTTGTATAACCTAAGTCTTTTTCCTCTGTTAATTGAACTGATCCAAGTTTTCTCTGTACACCAGAACTCGCAAAATTATAATTATTTACAACAAATTTGAAATGTTCATATTTGTGTGCAAGTAAATCAGCTAATTTCAGAATTCCAGTATAAGCTAGATTCTGACCACGGTATTTTTTTCCAACGAAATAATGCACTGAAGCACCATTTGGAATGCAATCATCACTTACATCAAATACAGCAACAAGTCTGTTAGCCTTATTAAAAAGGCCATACATTTTTTCATACCGATTTGTATAAGAACGAATTTTATCCTGTGCATCCTGAATATCAGTAACAATGAAAAAAGGTGTAAATTTTCTCATTTCAGGTTCATTAGTTGCAATTTTGTAATACAAAAAAGCATCTTTTTCTGTTAAAGCCCGAACAGTTAAATTATTTGTTTTTGTTTTCTTCATAAAAAGCCTCCTGTTTATTATCTGCTAAATAATACCGAAATACGATGAAACAATGTTCATCTGAAAAACGTACTGAACCCAGTTTTTTCTGAGTCATTACGCTAGCGTAATTAACTGGATTAATCAAAAAGGTAAAAAAATCATAACTTTTTGCAAACAAATTAGCCAATTTAGAAAGACCAATATATGCAAAATTGTTACCACGATATTGTTTTGCAACAAAATAGTGGACAATAGCTTCTCTGGGAAAAGCACCATCAAGGATGGTAAATACAGCTACCAATTTACTCTTTTGGAACAATCCATAAAAATTACCTGATTTAAGCATTTCTCTTGCACGAGAAAGATTCGAAACAACAAAAAATGTAGCGAATTCTTTTAAATCAGCATCATTAGGGTCTGCAATTAACGCATAGGAAAAAGCATTTCCTTCTGTTAATCTCCGAACAGTAAGACTGTTCAAATTATTGTTTTTCATAAAAAAACCTCCTAAATAATTGTTAATTCATATATAATAATACCACAAAAATGCCAATATTACAATAAAAAAGGCGAGTATCGAATCAAAAAACTGTTGACATAAGTCTGTTTCAATGAGATAATAAAAAATATTATGAGAGGAGAAAAAAATGAAATTAATAAATAATAACAAATACAAAATAAAAAAAACAACACTCTCAAAAAATAAAAAAGAAATAAATCTAATAAACATAGAGGCTCCAATGCCCGAAAGGGAAAGCAGAAACTTTTATAAATAAAACAAAAAAAGGAGTCATAAGATTTCCAAGAAAGGAATTAGAAAAAATGAAATTAAGCGAAAATTATTTTTATACATTGAGAGAAGACGCTAAAGACGAAGAATCTGTTAGTGGAAATTTATTGGTAAAAAGTGGAATGTTTAAAAAAGTAGGAAATGGAATATACATGAAATTACCACTGGGAAACAAAGTATGGGAAAACGTAAAAGCAATAGTTAGAAAACACATGAATGAAGCAGGAGCCCAAGAAGTAACAATGCCAATGCTTTTACCAGTAGAAGAATTCAAAAAATCAGGAAGATACGAATTATTTGGGCCATCAATATTCAAACTAAATGATAGATATAATAGACCATACGTATTAGGACCAACACACGAAGAATTTTTTGCAGTAGCAGCAATGATGAAATCAAAATCATACAAAGATTTACCATACACATTATATCAAATAGGAAATAAATATCGTGACGAAGTAAGACCACGTTTAGGATTAATCAGAACAAGAGAATTTACAATGAAAGATGCATACAGTTTTGACAAAGATTTAGAAAGCTGTGATAAATCATATAAAAAACAATTTGATGCATATAATAAAATCTTTAAAGAAATAGGAATAAATTATGCAGTAGTTAGAGCAGATACAGGAATTATGGGAGGATTATTATCAGAAGAATTCCAAGCAATAACAGATGTAGGAGAAGACATAGTTGTATTATGTGACAAATGTGATTATGCATCTAACATAGAAGTAAGTGAATGTCTAGATACACAAATTGAAAATAACCAAGAGAAAAAACAAAAAGAAAAAATACACACACCAAATATAGGAAAAATAGAAGACCTAGAAAAATATTTAGGAGAATCAGCAGACAATTTTGTAAAAACATTAATATATAAAGCAGAAGATAAATTCTATGCATGCCTAGTAAAAGGAAACAAAGAAATAAACGAAGTAAAATTGCAAAAATTACTAAAAGTATCAGAAGAAGTAACATTAGCAGAAGCAGAAGATGTTATCAGAATAACAGGAGCAGAAGTAGGATTTGCAGGACCAATAGGAATCAATATACCAATAATAATGGACAATGAAATAAAATATATGAAAAACTTTGTAGTAGGAGCAAACGAAACAGATTATCATTACAAAAATGTTAACATAGAAGACTTTAATGCAGAAATAATAGCAGATATCAAAAACGTACAAGAAGGAGACACATGTCCAAAATGTAAAGAAGGACATTTATATTTCAAAAAAGGAATTGAAATAGGAAATACATTCAAACTAGGAAATAAATACAGCAAATGCTTAGGACTAAATTATCTAGATGAAAACAATGAATTAAAACCAATAGAAATGGGATCATATGGAATAGGAATAGAAAGAATAATAGCAGCAGTTGTAGAACAAAACCATGATGACAAAGGTATAATTTGGCCAATGAACATAGCACCATATAAAGTAGCAATAGTTTTAATTAGTGATAAAGATGAAAAACAAAAGAAAGTAGCAAATGAATTATACGAAACATTAACAAAACTTGGAATAGATACAATTCTAGATGACAGAAAAGAAAGAGCAGGAGTAAAATTTAATGACATGGACTTAATAGGAATTCCAATCAGAATAACTGTCGGAAAAAAAGTTGAAGAAAACAAGATTGAAATAAAAGAAAGAAAACAAGAGGAATCAGAAATAATCGAAATATCAGAAGCAATAGAAAGAATAAAAAAACTAGTATTCTAGTAGAACGAATCCAAAAGAATTCTGTGAAATATTTAATATAAGAGAAAAGAAAAATGCATTTTAGAAATAAAATCATTTTTCTTTTTGCCATATTGCGATAAGAAAAAATGTTGAAATTAACATAAAAAAGTGATATAATAAATATGTTACTTGAAGAATTTTTTCATAATTAATTACATACATCTAATTTTGTATGTAAAAATTAAGTAATTCTTCTACACTAGGCATCATAAAACAGGAGGACGACACATGCTTAATGAAAAAGAAAATTTGAGAGAGAAAAGAATCTTTGAAACTACACAATTCAATTGTGAAAACAACAAAGCCATTTTATGTGGCAAAGTTGAAGAAGATTTGAAATTTGATCACCAGTGCAGAGAAGAAAAGTTTTTCCGGACAAGAGTAATAGTAAAAAGACTCAGTGGCACAAAAGATAATGTTCCTGTAATTGTACCAGAAAAACTATTAGAAAAGTCATTAAAACTGAAAGGAAAAACTGTAGCTATCTCAGGCCAGTTCAGATCGTTTAATGATCATTCACAAGGTAGAACCAAATTAAAATTATATGTTTTTGCGGAAAGCATCGAAATCTTTGAAAAAGAAGAAGATGTTGAAGAAGAACGTAGAAACATAAACTCTGTATGTTTTAAAGGTTACATCTGTAAACCAACAATCTACAGAGTTACCCCGTTAGGAAAAGAAATCACAGATGTAATCATTGCTATAAACAGACAGAATAAGAAGTCTGATTATATCCCAGGAATTTTATGGGACAAACTAGCAAGAGCAGCATTTGAGCTGAAAATAGGAGATGAAGTAGAAGGAGTTGGACGAATTCATAGCAGAAAGTACTTTAAAAAAGAGAATCCAGAAGAACCAGAAAAAGGAGGATGGAAAGAAGCTTACGAACTTTCCATATATAACATGTACTGGAATGTTTTAAAGTAGTGTAGAAGGAAACTTAAACTTACGAGGGAGCAATAAGCTCCCTTTTCTATTATATAAAAAATTGCACAGAAAATTTATAAAATAAATTTTCGCACTCGAACAAATTTACTGAAAATTTCAATTTTATAGAAAAATATAAAGAGTAGAGTAAAGACTGACAATTGAAAATTTTCAGATTTGTTCGTGTCAAATATAATTCCAAAACCCAAATCAAACACCATTGAGTAGAGGAACACAGTGAGTTCCATTACACAATCTCACCTCAACCGTCACCCTTAACACAAACGCTGACCTCAAAAGTTAAAAATACCTCCATCTATTCAATATAAAAATTAAATAACTAGCAAAATAATAATATGATTGACAAGAGCAAAAACTATATATATAATGAAGATACAAAAATAAAGAAGGAGTGAGAAAAATGAATATAAAAATAACAGGAAAAGATTTAAAAGCCACAGAGGCAATCAAAGATTATATAGAAAAGAAAATGGGGAGATTACAAAAATATTTCGAAACAGACGAAATAGACGTACAAGCAATGATAAGAATTGAAAGAGAATTACAAATAGCTGAAATCAGTGCATCATACAAAGGAGAAACATTCAGAGCAGTTGCAGAAAACAAAGATTTATATGCATCAATAGATGAAGATATAGACATATTAGAAAGACAAGTAAGAAAAGCAAAAACAAAAAAAGAAAGAATCAACAAAGATGAAACATTAAGAATGAAAGAAAGCATCAATGAAAACGATGAAAAAGTTGAAGGAGAAATCATAAAAACAACATATTATGATATAAAACCAATGTCAATAGAAGATGCAAAACTAAAATTAGAAGAAAGACCAACACGTACATTTTTAGCATATATAGATATAGACACAAACAAAGTAAATGTAATATACAAATTAAAAGATGGTAAAAATTTTGGAATATCAGAACCAGAAGCATAAGAGAACAAATAAAAAAATATAATATAAAAGAAAAAGTTAGTTTGATAATGAAACCAAACTAACTTTTTTAATACTAATGCAAAAGTCAAAGAATATTCGCATTAGCCAGACAAGATTGAAAAGAATCTACCAGAGACTTTTTTCAATTTCAGTGATCAGCCAATTAGATTTTACTTCAAAACAACCAAAATCTTCTGGGTGATCCAGAAAATCAACAATCTTTGGAGAAAGATTATCAGTTACTTTTTTGCAAACTATTTTTGCCTGGCTGGTTCTTGCATAACTTAGTATTGGAAGGCAAAATATAGGTTCCAGAATTTTGTATAAAAGAGAAAACTTATAATACTTATTATCTGGTTTTTCACGTTCCAAATGTCTCAAAAAAGAAATCGGAATGTAATCAGTTAATTCACTAAGAATAACCAATGAAGTTTCTTCACGAATTCTTTCCCTCACAATAGAATCACTCAAAGTAACCATAGTACTTTTAAAAACTCTAAAATTAGATTTTAAGTACAAGCGCTCAAGTAATTCCTTAAGTTCCAACCATTCATCAAATTCATCAAAAAAACAAGAATTAATGAATTGCTGTTTAGTTTTCTTCTTCAAGTAAAAATTGACCGCCCAATGAAAATAGGTGTCTGGAGCAGTTATTACCAACCGCTTAATCGACTTTGTGATAGATAAAATTTCATCTGTCATTCTAAAAGTCTCCTTTCTATAATTGATATACATAATATATTATAGCACTAAAACACCAATAAAGCAAAGAGCATAAGGCAAATTTATTGTCTTATGCTCTTTGTAAATTTTAAACATTCATAAACTTTAGAAACTAAAACTTATGACTATTCAAAACTAAAACTATTTGTTAATCATTGAGTTTTCAGCTTGTTGAATCATTTTCTTAACCATGTTACCACCTATTTTTCCGGCATCTCTAGCTGAAATATTTCCATTATAACCATTCTTTAAATTAACACCAACTTCGTTAGCAACTTCATATTTGAATTTTTCTAAAGAATCCATAGCTTCTGGAACTAACTTTTTATTACTATTGTTTGTCATTGTATTCACCTCCAAGGTATTTTTAATATAATGAAAAAACTAAAACGTTTTTTCACTATATATGATGTGTAAAAAAACGAAAAATAAACTGGAAATTTTTATACAAAATAATTGAAAAAAAAAGTGGAAATGTTATAATAGATAAAGAATTTGAAAGAAAAAAGGAGAATTATGAATGTATAAATTAGTAGCAATTGATTTGGACGGAACATTACTAAATTCATATGGAGAAGTTTCTGAAAAAACAAAAATTGAAATAAAAAAAGCAATAGAAAATGGAGTAGAAGTAGTTTTAGCTTCAGGAAGACCAATAAGCTCAGTAGAAGATCTTGCAAACGACTTACAAGCAAATCATTATTTAATATCAGGAAATGGTGCAATTGTATATGATATGAAAAAAGGACAAACCGTATATGATAAATTTCTAAGCAAAGAACAAATTTTAAATATAGTAAAAATATGTGAAGAAAATAGTATTTACTATAATATATATACAGAAAATGAAGTTCTAACAAAATCATTAAATTATAACACATTATTTTATCATAGTGAAAATACACATAAACAAGAAGAAAAAAGAACAAACATAAACATATTAACAGATGTGTATGATTATGTTCTAAAATCAGATGACCAAAAATATCTAAAAGTAACAGTATGTGATCAAAGTCAAATTGTTTTTGGAAGCATAATAAAAAAATTAAGGACAATAAATAATATAGATGTTTTAGAAGTATCACATATGTCAAAAAAAATCATAAAAACTGGAACAGAAGAAACTTTGGTAGAATATTGCTATACGGAAATAACAAACAAAAATGTAAATAAATGGACAGCCCTTGAATATATAATGAAAGAAATGAATATAACAAAAGAAGAAGTAGTAACAATAGGAGATAATATCAATGATAAAGAAATGATAGAAAACGCTGGATTAGGCGTAGCAATGGGGAATAGCACACCTATAATAAAAGAAATAGCAAAAGTTCAAGTAGGTACCAATAATGAAGATGGAGTAAGTGAAACCTTTGAAAAATATATAAATACACAATTTTAAAATTACAAAAATGTAACAGAAATATAATTTTTAAATTACATTTATTGATAATATTTACTAAAATGCGACGATGTTGTACAATGTTATCAAGAGTTTAAATGATATAAAGAAATAACTATGTGCAAATGCACAAATAAGGAGGAATATAAAATGGCAATGAATCCAATGCAAAGAAAGATTAGAAATTCTTTTCTTTTCGGCTTTTTAGTAGCAATAATAATTTCAGCAGTTTTAATATCTTTAATGTATATGAAAGTAAAAAGTTTAAAACAACAAATTTTAGAAGCACAAAAAGCTGCAGAAGTTGCAACAAAACAAGTATATGCAATAAAGACTAATGTTGAAAAAGATGAAATATTAACAGCATCTGAAGGAGCAGAAGCTAAAATAGAAGAAATATCAGTTCCATCACAATGCGTACCAGATAATGCTATAACAGAGGAAAACATAAAAAATTATGCAACAGCTTTTGACAAGGATGGAAAACCAACAGAATATCAAATAAAATCAAAATTAGCATTATCAAAAAGCACTATAATAACAACAGACATGATTGAAAGAAGTGCTGAATCTGGAACATATAGATTGGGAGAATATACAATGATATCATTACCATCAAAATTACAAAAAGATGATTACATAGATATCAGAATTGCATACCCAACAAGTGCTGATTTTGTTGTACTATCAAAAATAAAAGTACAAGATTGTAACACAAATACAATGTGGTTAAAATTATCAGAAAGCCAAATGTTGCTATTAAATAACGCAATAGTTGAATCATACATAATTGAGGGAACAAAATTATATGCAACACAATATATTGATGCAGCACAAGTAGAATTAAATTCAACATATGTACCAAATTCAACAGTAGTAAGTTTAATGCAAGCAAACAGCTTTACAGAATATGATGCAACTGTAGTTAGTGATGCAAGAAAAGACGCAATGGATATAAGAAAATATATAGAATCAGTATTAGCAAATTACACAGATGATGAAAGAACAACTAAAGTAAACGAAGGATACACAACAGAGAAAACAACAGTACAAGCAGCTAGAGAAGCTTTAATGGGAGATTTAGGATATTAATAAATTTTGGAGGAGCAAATGAACAAAATTGCATTTATAGGTGCATACGATAAAACAGACTTTTTATTATACGTAGCCAAAATAATGACTGTGCTTGGAAAAAAAGTCATAATAGTAGATTCAACAATAACACAAAAAGCAAAATACATAGTTCCTGTAATACACCCAACAAAAACGTATATTACAGAATTTGAATCAATAGATGTAGCAGTTGGATTTTCAGATATGGACGAAATTCGAGTATATCTTGGATTATCAAGCACAGATCCATTCCCATATGATTACTGTCTATTAGACATAGACACATATCAAGGATATTGTGATTTTGGAGCAGATGAAGCAATAAAAAATTATTTTGTTACTTCATTTGACGTATACTCATTAAAAAGAGGAATCGAAGCACTATCAGGATTACAAAATAAAATAACATTAACCAAAATACTATTCTCAAAAGACATGTTACAAGAAGAAGATGAATATCTTGAATTTTTAGCAATGACATGTAATGTAGAATGGGAAAAAGAAAAAATATATCTTCCATTTGAAAGAGGAGATCAAAGTGTAATAATTGAAAATCAAAGAACATCAAAAATAAACTTTAAATATCTAAGCGCACAATATAAAGATGGACTAATCTTTTTAGCAGAAGGTATACTAGAAAAAGACGGAGTAGGTGGAGGAGAAATAAGAAAAGCTGTTAGAAAAATTGAAAAAGGAGCCTAAGAAATGTCAATTGTAGCATTTTGGAGCAGTACAAAAAAAGAAACTGCACAAACATTATCAATGATAGCAATAGCAGCACATATGGCTGTTGAAAATAATACAAGAATATTGATGGTAGATATGAACTTCAATGATCCAACAATAAAAAATGCATTTTTTGTTGATAGAGATAATTCTACTAAAAGAGCAATAAGAGAATTAACTGGAGGAAAATTAGACATTGGATCAGGAATAGACGGATTATCAAAATTATTAGCAAGTGGAAAAACATCTGGAGATGTAATAACAGATTATTCAAGAGTAATATATAAAGGAAGATTAGAAGTAATATTAAGCTATATGTCACAAAACGAATTAGACATGCAAAGAGTAAAAAGTACATTTAAAGAACTAGCAAAATTAGCAAACCAACAATATGATTATGTATTTATAGATTTACCAAAAGGATTAGATGATCCTTTTATAAATGAAATGTTAGATTTGTCAGATGTCATAGTTTTAAATTTAACACAAAGACAAAGAGATATTGATCAATATGAAAAATTAAAAAAAGAAAATCCAATATTCAAAACAAACAAAATACTTCCACTAATCGGAAGATATGATAGATTTTCAAAATATACTAAAAAAAATATAGCAAGAGCAATAGGAGAAAAAAGAGAAATACCTGCTGTATCATATAATACATTATTTTTTGAAAATGCAAATGAAGGACAAATTGGAAACTATTTTTTGAAATTTAGAAAAAGTCTAATAAATAGTAATGACAGAAATGCCGTATTTGTAGACGAAGTAGCAAATGCAGCAGATAGATTGGTATTTAAAACACAAGAAGTATATATGTCAAGATAAACACATTAGTAATCGCAAAAGAGAAAGGAGTTTCTTTAGAAATGGTTAACGCAATACTTATTATATTAGTCATATTCGCAGTTTTATTTTATATAGCATATAAAATAAAACAAAATCAAAAAGCAGAAACAGAAAATATTATAGAACAAGATGATCAAACATACACATTAGACAAAATGATTGCTTTTATAAAAAGAAGACTTGACGAAATTACAAAAGTAAACCTTTATGATATTGGTTTATCAGAAGAGGAATTAAAAAGAAGAAAAAATAAAAAATATGAATTAAAAAAGGCTTTAAAAGGGTGTACATATGGCGATGTAAATGATAAAAAATACATCAAAGAACTTATATATGACCTTTTATCAAAAGAGTATGGTGTTACAGAAACTAATATCTCAAAAGCAATTCCTTTTGACATACCATCATTACTAACAGGTCAAGATAAATTCGATGTTATAATTCATGAATATCAAAAAAGCTTTGGATATGAAGCTTTAGGTGAAATGATAAAGAAATATAATTTAGCTGTTTTAAAATATATTCAAGGTGAATCAAAACCTTGCTATGTTATAACAGAAGATGAAATTAGTGAAATATATGAAAAAGAAAACTTTAAATTATCATTCAATGATAAACTTGAAATAGTTGTTCAAAGAATATATCAAAAATACAAAGGATATAGTAGTATTGATGAAGTTAGAGATATGAACATAGATGGTGTATCTGGTGGTGTATCTGGTTTACCAGAAAGTTTCTTAAGCCAAGTTGCACAAACAGATGCAGATTACTTAACACAAATTACAGATGCAAAAGTGCCAAGAGCATGTGATAGTATCTGGATAATGTTCCAAGGTAAATCAATCAGATTAGCATTTTTATCATTTGGAACAGAAGCTGAATTAAAAAGAGTATGTCAAAACATATACAAATACAATAACCCAGGTCAGTTATCTGATACAAACGGTTATAAAATCAATGAAATGAAAGATGGTTCTCGTGTCGTTGTTGTTAGACCAAGTATGTCTGAAACATGGGCATTCTTTGTAAGAAAATTCGACGTTAAGAGAGCTACACTAGAACAAATAGTTAGATTTGACGGAAAAGAAGAAACAATAGAATTATTAAAATTCCTTGTAAAAGGAGCAAGAATTATAGCACTTACAGGAGAGCAAGGTTGCCGGAAAAACAACAATGTTGATGGCAATGATAGAAAATATATACGAAACAATGAACCTTCGTATCACTGAAACTGCATTCGAGTTGCACTTAAGAAAAATTTATCCAACAAGAAACATTTTATCAATGCGTGAAACTGAAACAATTGCAGGTCAGGAATGTTTGGACGTTCAGAAAAAGACAGATGGTTCTGTTAATATCATCGGTGAGGTTGCAACTGACCCCGTAGCATCTTGGATGATTCAGTCAGCACAGGTTGCATCTAAATTTACATTATTTACTCACCATGCTAAAACATTTCCAAACTTAATTACAGCACTTAGAAACTCAATGTTAAGAGCTGGAACATTCACAGATGAAAAAGTAGCAGAAGACCAGGTTGTTCAAGTTCTAAACTTTGATATTCACTTAGTAAAAGACTTTAGAGGAAGACGTTATATAGAAAGAATAACAGAATGTATACCAGTAGAAGAAAAAAATGAATATACATATAATCACAGACGTGAAAACACAATGGAAGGAAAAGTAGATAAATTCTTTGATAATGCTACAATGTTCTTCTCAAAAACAACAAACAAAGAAATATACAAATACAGAAATATATTAGAATTTGTTAATGACTCATACGTATTAGTAAACCCAATATCAGATGAAAACATAAGAGGTATGAGAGAAAACATGGATGATGCTGATCAAATAGCATTTGATAAATTCCTAGAAAGAAACTGGGGAATAAAACCACAAACAATAAGCGCAACAGCAACAGAAGATAATGCAAGAGCAAGACTTGCAACAAGTCCATCACATCACATAGAACCAGCAACAGATTTATAAAATGAAGTAGGAGGTGCAACTAACAATGTCCAATGAAATGCTTAGTAAATTTATAATTGGAATATTGGCAGTATTTGGAGTATTAATAGTAGCATATTTAATAATAAATAAATTTACCAATAAGAAAAATACAAAATTTGTTGCATCACTTGTAGATGGAACAAAAACAAAAACTTTCTCAAAAGAAATAATGTATCAAAAAATATACCTTTTCATAGTAAGAGTACCATTTTTAAGAAGATACATATTAAAAATTAGAAGAAGACTAGAAATTATAAATTTGGAAGATGAATACTTAACAAGAATGCAAACAGCACAAATGATGACAAGAGCAATCATAGTAGTACTTCCATTAACAGTTATAATAATACTTGTAGCAAAAAGTAATCCAGTATTGCTAGCAACATTATTACTATTTGAATTGTTCTTTGCAGAAACATTATTAACAGGTATGGTTGATAAAGTTGATAATAAACTTTTGAAAGAACAAATAGATATGTTCTCAGAAATGAGACATGCATATCATGAGTTTAATCTTGTTGAAGAAGCAGTATATGAAGTAGCACAAAACGATGAATTAGATGTTTCAAGACAAGCACAAAAAATTTATGAAATATTAATTTCAGATGATCCAGAAATGGAATTAGAGAAATATTATGATATAGCACCAAATAGTTTCCTAAAAGAATTTGCTGGAATTTCATATTTAACAAAAGAATTTGGTGATAGACAAGACTCAGATGGTGCATCATTATATTTAAAAAACTTGAATAATATCACACAAGAAATGCAGATTGAAATATTAAAAAGAGAAAAATTAGATTATGTGTTCCAATCATTAGCACTTATTTCTGCATTACCAATATTATTCCTAGAACCAATTAAAAATTGGGCAGTTAGTATGTTTGCATTTACAAAATCATTTTATGAAGGAAAAACAGGATTTATTATTCAAATGCTTTTAATAGTTGTAACATTCATATGCTATATACTAGTAAGAAAGCTAAAAGACAATGGAAGTGTTGATACAGGACGAGATATGCAAAATCCATGGGAACAAAAATTATATAAGAAAAAATACATAAAACAATTTATAGATAAAATAGTACCAAAAGAAGGAACAAAAGAATATAGACTAAAAATAAAATTAATGAAAGAATCAGCTACTAAGCTAAAAATCGAATGGCTGTATATAGATAGATGTGCATATGCAATAATAGCATTTATAATTTCAATGTTTGTATTCTGGGAATTACACAATATCACAATATCATATATATATGATGAACCAAGAGCTGATTATGATTTATTAGGTACAATGAGTGCAAAAGAAGAAAAGAAAGCAACAGCCGAATTGGAGGTACATAATAAATATCTAGACAAATACAAATCAGACAAA
>CAKPDW010000029.1 GCA_934149115.1 uncultured Clostridia bacterium | reverse complement strand
CAATTGGTGAGCCTGGTACACAGCTTACAATGAGAACATTCCATACAGGTGGTGTAGCTGGAGGAGATATTACACAAGGTCTTCCTAGAGTTGAGGAGTTATTTGAAGCTAGAAACCCTAAAGGACTTGCAACAATTACTGAGATTGCAGGAAAAGTTACAATAAAAGATGAAAAGAAAAGAAAAGAAGTAACTGTAGTTGGAAAAGACCAAGCAAAAACATATGTAATTCCATTTGGTTCAAAATTAAAAGTTAAAGAAGGAGACGAGATAAACGCTGGAGACCCACTAACAGAAGGAAGCATAAATCCAAATGAAATACTTGCAATTAACGGACCAGAAGGAGTATATAAATATATTATTTCTGAAGTACAAAAAGTTTATAGAAACCAAGGTGTTGATATTAACGATAAACATATTGAAGTAATAACAAAACAAATGTTAAGCAAAGTAAGAGTTGAAGATGCTGGAGAAACAGGATTATTTACAGCTTCATTAATTGATAGATATGAATTTGAAGAAGCAAATGAAAAAGCAATAGCAGAAGGAAAGAGACCAGCAAAAGGAAAGAGAGTTTTACTAGGTATAACAAAAGCATCATTAGCAACAGACAGTTTCTTATCAGCTGCATCATTCCAAGAGACAACAAAAGTATTAACAGAAGCAGCAATCAAAGGAAAAACAGACGAATTGCTAGGATTAAAAGAAAATGTTATCATAGGAAAATTAATTCCAGCAGGAACAGGATTAAAGAAATATAAGAACTTAAAAATAAATACAGAAGTAAAACCAAAAGAAACAGAGAGAGAAAATGAAGAACATAAAGAACCTGTAACAGCAGAAGAATAAAAAGTTGAGGTAGAAAAATCAAAAGTTTTCTACCTCATTTTTTTGTCTATAAAGTTATATCTAACAGAAAAGATGCCCTTTTACTCTATTGATAAAACTGCAAAAAATGTGTATAATAGACAAATAAAATGGTAGAAGAAAGAGGTTTATATAAAATGGAACATACAGATAAATTAAAAAAATATTTAGCATATGATGGAAAAGTAGCTATAACAGTTGCAGAGACTACAGAAATAGTTGAGGAAGCTAGAAAAATTCACGATTTAACTCCAACAACAACAGCTGCATTAGGAAGATTATTAACAGCAGTAACACTAATGGGTGTAGATTTAAAAAACGAAAATGATAGCATAACGGCTCAAATAAAAGGAGATGGCCCAATAGGAACAATGATTGCTGTATCAGATAAAAATCCTAATGTAAGAGCATATATTCAAAATCCACATATAGAATTACCATTAAATCCAAATGGAAAAATAGATGTTGGAGGAGCAGTTGGAAAATCAGGATATCTAAATGTAATAAAAGATATAGGATTAAAAGAACCATATATTGGAATTGTCCCACTTACAAGTGGAGAAATTGCAGAAGATTTTGCAAGATATTTTGTCGAGTCAGAACAGAAAAAAACAGCAATTGCATTAGGAGTTTTAGTAAATAAAGATGGAGTTTTTAAGGCCGGAGGATACCTAATGTCTTTGTTCCCAGACGTTACAGACGAAATTGTAACAAAACTCGAAGAAAACATAAAAAAAGTACCATCAATAAGCAAAATTTTAGCAGAAAATAAGAATTTAGACGAAATTGCAGAAATAATTACAGGAGATACAAAGATAAAAAAAATCGAAGAAAATGATACATTAAAGTACAAGTGTAATTGCAGTTTTAGTAAGTTCGAAAAAGGACTAATTTCCTTAGGGAAGAAAGAATTACAGCAGATTATAAATGAAGAAGAAAGTATAGAAACAGTATGTCATTTTTGTAATAAAAGATACCAATTTGACAAACAAAAAATCCAAGAAATTATAGAAAAAATGTAAAAAATGGAATTTTGTTACGAAAATGAAATGATTATGTAATTGACTTATAACAATACAAAAACTATAATGAGTTCACTTTTGAAGGACAAGAGGGGATAAAAAGTGGAAAATAATGAATTAGAAAAAAAAGAAATAAAAGTTAAATTAAATTTAAAAAATGAATTAGAAAAAATTAATACAAAAACTATTTTCGAGTTTAAAAAAACAATGGAAAATTTTGACTTGGAAAAAGTTAAGATATATAAATTTAATGATAATGAAAAAACAGTTACAATATTATTTTATGATAATGATTTTTTTGCAATGGATAGAGTTAATTATCCTGAAGGACATGAATATGATTTAGAAAAAGAATCAGCTCAAATGTCTGAAAATCTAAATTACAAAATCAAAAAAATACCTAATGTATCTAAAACAAGAAAAATTTTAAAAATAGAAGATATTGAAACTAGGATATATGATGTATCTGAATATATAATTTTACTAAAAAAAGAAAATGTAAAAGTATTGAGAGTTAATTCTAAAGATGATTTAGAAGAAATAAAATACGAAGAATATAAATTAAATCTTCCTGAAGTCGAAAGTAAAATAGAAGAATATGAAAAAGAAGAACAAGAAAGATTTCAAGAAGAAAACAGCATAAAAAATAAAATGATAAAAATCGCAGAAAAAGCAAGAGATATAATCATAGAGCCATTTAGAATATTAAAAAACAAATTAATGAAAGCAAATCAAGTAAAAATGCTATCAGATGGAAAACATAGTATTTTTGACAAAGAAGATTAATAATAAATATAAGCGAGGACTTTTTAGTTACTTTTTACTAAAGAAAGTGATTAAAAAGTCCGTTTTCATGCGTGTTGGCATATTGATTTTTTCTTAATTTAGTTATATAATATTTGATATTTGAAAGGAGAGGTTTATATGCAGATAGAAGATAATGTTGTTTTGCACATAGCAAAATTAGCTCGTTTAAAACTAGATGAAAATGAGTTAGAAAATTACAAGAAAAATTTGCAAGAGATATTAGATTTTGCAGATACTATCAAAAATGTGAACACTGATAATATTGGAGAAACAATAGGTATTAATGAAAATTATAATGTGTTTAGAAAAGATGAGATAAAACAAGAAAGTAATAAAGAAGAATTATTAGCAAATGCCCCAAGTCAAGACGAGGGAATGTTTAGAATACCAAAGGTAATAAATTAAGCGAAAGGAGAAAGCCAATGGAAATCTATGAACTTACAGTACATGAGTTATTAGAAAAATTAGAGAAGAAAGAACTTACATCTCAAGAGATAGTAGAAAGCTATTTAAAAAGAATAGATGAAAAAGAAGATGACGTACAAGCTTTTGTAACTAAAGCTGGAGAGAAAGCTTTAGAAAAAGCAAAAGAAATAGATAAAAAAAGAGAAAACGGAGAAAAAATTTCAAAATTTGCTGGAATTCCAATAGGAATAAAAGATAATATGTGTACAAAAGGTGAGAAAACTACATGTAGTTCAAAAATGTTAGAAAACTTTGTATCACCATATGATGCAACAGTTGTAAATAAAATAAATGATGAAGAAATAATTTCATTAGGAAAATTAAATATGGACGAATTTGCTATGGGAGGCTCAACAGAATATTCATATTTTCATCCAACATATAACCCATGGAATTTAAGCAAAGTACCAGGAGGATCATCAGGAGGTAGTGCTGCAGCAGTTGCAGCAAATCTAGTGCCATGGGCATTAGGAAGTGATACAGGTGGATCAATTCGTCAACCAGCTTCACTTTGTGGTGTTGTAGGATTAAAACCTACATATGGATTAATATCAAGATATGGACTAGTTGCATTTGCATCTTCATTAGATCAAATAGGACCAATAACAAAAGATGTTAGAGATAGTGCAATGCTATTAAATATAATCGCAGGACATGATGAAAAAGATACAACATCAGTAGATAGAGAAAAAAAGGATTATACAAAAAGTTTAATAAAAGATGTTAAAGGTCTAAAGATTGGATTACCAAAAGAATTTATTGGTGAAGGTATAAATGAAGAAGTAAAACAAGCAGTGCTAGAAACAGCAAAAAAATATGAAGAACTTGGAGCAACAGTTGAAGAATGTAGCCTTGATATTGGTAAAGAAGCTCTAGCAGTATATTATATTATTGCATGTGCTGAAGCAAGCTCAAATCTTGGTAGATTTGATGGAATAAGATATGGATATAGATCAGAAAAATTTGATAATTTAAGAGAGATTTATATTAATTCAAGGACAGAAGGCTTTGGACCAGAAGTAAAAAGAAGAATAATTTTAGGAACATATGTGTTATCTTCAGGTTATTATGATGCATATTATAAAAAAGCTCAAAAAGTTAGAACAGTAATAAGAAATGAATATCAAAAATTATTTGAAAAATATGATTTAATATTAACACCAACATCACCAACAGTAGCATTTGGAATAGGAGAAAAATCTAATAATCCACTTGAAATGTATTTAGCTGATATATGTACTGTACCATTGAATATAGCTGGGTTACCAGGAATGAGTATACCAGTATCAGTTGATAAACAAGGATTGCCAATTGGTATACAATTAGTTGCAAAACATTTTGATGAAGAAACAATTTTCAGAGCAGGATATACACTAGAACAAGAATTGAAATTTAGAGAAAAATATAAACCAGAATTTAAAAAATAATATATAAAAGTATGAACGACTAAAATGTGCTTAGCACAAAAAAAGGAGGAAAACAATATGTCATTAGAGGATTACGAAGTAGTAATAGGATTAGAAGTACATTGTGAGTTATCAACAAAAACTAAAATATTTTGTTCATGTCCTACAGAGTTCGGAGGAGAACCAAATACTCACTGCTGCCCAGTATGTATGGCCATGCCAGGAACACTACCAGTATTAAATGAAAAAGTAGTTGAATATGCTGTAAAAGCTGGACTTGCAACAAATTGTACAATATCAAAAAATAGCAAAAACGATAGAAAAAATTATTTTTACCCAGATCTTCCAAAAGCATATCAGATTTCACAATACGATATGCCATTATGCCAACATGGAAATGTTGAAATAGAAGATGCAAATGGTGAAAAGAAAACAATAAGAATTTTAAGAATTCATATTGAAGAAGATGCTGGAAAATTAAATCATGATGAATATGGCAGAGGAAGTTTTGTTGATTTGAACAGAGCAGGAGTTCCATTAATAGAAGTAGTTTCAGAACCAGATTTAAGAAGTGCAGAAGAAGCTGAAAACTATTTAAGAAAATTAAAATCAATATTTGAGTATATTCAAATATCAGATTGTAAAATGCAAGAAGGTTCACTAAGGGCTGATGTTAATGTTTCAGTAAGAAAAAAAGGAGCAACAGAATTTGGAACAAGAACAGAAATGAAGAATATGAATTCATTCAGATCAATAGTTAGAGCAATTAACTATGAAGCAGAAAGACAAGTTGAAGTAATAGAAAATGGTGGAACAATCACTCAAGAAACATTAAGATGGGATGATGTATCAGGAAAAACATTCCCAATGAGAGATAAAGAAGATGCACAAGATTATAGATATTTCCCAGATCCAGATTTAGTAGCAATAAAATTATCTGATGAATACATAGAAAAAATCAGAAGTGAACTACCTGAGTTACCTGAAGTAAAAAAAGAAAGATATATTAATGATTTTGAATTATCACAAAAAGCTGCTAATTTTGTTACTTCATCAAAATACTATTCAGATATATTTGATGAAGCAACAGAAAAATCTAAGAACCCTAAAGCAGTTAGCAACTGGTTAATGTCAGATATAGCCAGAATATTAAATGAAAAAGAAGAAGAAGCTGATAAAATTCCATTCACAGGAAAAGAACTTGGTGAATTAGTAGAATTAATAGATAAAGGAACAATAAGCAATAGCATAGGAAAGAAAGTTTTAGATGAACTTTTTGAAAATCCAAAATCACCAAGTGAAATAATTAAAGAAAAAGGATGGATTCAAATTTCTGATGAAGGTGCAATAAAAGAAGTTGTATTAAAAGTTTTAGAAAACAACCCTCAATCAGTTTCAGATTACAAAGCTGGTAAAGATAGAGCATTAGGATATTTAGTTGGACAAGCAATGAAAGAAACAAAAGGAAAAGCTAATCCACAAATGCTTAATAAAATGTTTATAGAAGAACTAAAAAAATAATATAAAAAAGAAAAGTCAAAGGTAATAAAAATTTTATCTTTGACTTTTTCCTGTATAATTTTTAAAAATCTAACAAAATTTAGAGTGTTAATTTAAAAAGAAACTTTAACATTTTTTCTAGCTTCTTCACTATCAACTTTGAATAAATCTTCTTTCTCAAAATTAAATAATCCAGCAACTACATTATTAGGAAATATTTCTAATTTTGTATTATATGCTGTTGTAATATTATTATAAGAAGCTCTTGAAGAAGAAATTTTAGTTTCTGTATTTGAAAGTTCTTCTTGTAGACTTAAAAAGTTTGTATTAGCCTTTAAATCAGGATACTGTTCAGCAACAACATTAATTGAACCTAAAGCTGAAGAAAGTTCATTTTCAAGTTTAGCCTTTTCTGAAATAGAAGTAGCTTTTGCCCAAGATGAACGAAGTTCAGTAACTTTAGTTAAAACAGCTTCCTCATGATTCATGTATCCTTTAACTGTTTCTACAAGATTTGGTATTAAATCAAATCTTCTTTGTAATTCAACATCTATTTGAGCCCATGAATTATGAACTTGATTTCTCAAAGAAACAAGACTATTATAAATAGACATTACAAAAACAGCTAGGATAACTATAATAACAAGAATAATTAATATAGCTGACATAATAATGTTCCTCCTTTATATTCACTATAATTGGATAATAGCATATGTATATAAAAAAAACAAGAAAAATAAATCAAAAAATATATAAAAAGTAAAAATAGAACTAAAAAAATTAAGCATAAATAATAACCAAGCCTCATATATTATTATATAGAACCAAAAGTTTCATGAACAATATGCAAAAAAAGCTTACGGGTACTGCAAATAGAGAGATATATAAAATTTGACAAAATTAAATAAAAAAGGTATAATCTATTTGTTATTTCTAAAGGGAGGAATATATGAGAATAGAAGAAAGTTTATCCAAAGGGATAATAAAAAGAATTGCTTTTATAACATTAGTGTTACTTGTTTTACTAGGGATAGGCGTTTTAGCAGGAACTCAATCAGTAAATAGCGTAACAATAAAATTTTCAGATAATACAGAATTAACTGTAATAACATCAAAATCAAATGTTAATGACATATTAAAAGAAAACAACATATACATTTTAGATGAAGAAAAAGTTACACCTGGATTTGACGAAAATATTGATTCAAGCAAGACAATAACAATTGCAAGAAAAAGTGATGAAAAAACAAATCAAGACACAAAAGAAACAACAACATCAGAGATAGTTGAAAGTAATGAAATCTTAGATTCAAATGATGGAACTATTGTTGAAAGAATTGTAAAAGAAACAATAGAAATTCCTTTTGAAACAATAACAAAAGAAGTTTCTGGAACAGCAGAAGGAGAAAAAGTAAATAAAGTTGTTCAAGAAGGAAAAAATGGAATTAAAGAAATAACATATAAAGTTAAATATCAAAATGATGTTGAAATTGACAGAACACAAGTTTCAGAAGTAGTTGTTCAAGAACCTGTTAACAAAATTGTTCAAGTATCAGTACAAGTAAGTAACAGATCACTTGCAACAAGTAGAAATTTAGGAGCAGCAACAGCTAGTGCAGCAGAAGCACAAGCATATGCAAAACAAAGATGTTCAGCATACGGTTGGAGCGAAAATGATTATAAAAATCTAGTTGCGTTATGGAACAAAGAAAGTCATTGGAATATGAATGCAAGAAATAGTCGTTCAGGAGCATATGGTATTCCACAAGCATTACCTGCTAGCAAAATGGCAAGTGCAGGAGGCGATTACATGACAAATTATCAAACTCAAGTAAATTGGGGAATAAATTATATCAAAAATAGATATGGAACACCAACAGTTGCTTTATATCATTCACAAGCTACAGGTTGGTATTAATAAAAAATCTGAAAAATTCAAAATTCGGTAAAAAAATAATCACTTGAAAATCAAGTGGTTATTTTTTTTACATAACTAAGTTTATGATTTAAAAACACTAAAAATTGCAGAGAAAAGTGAAATAACAAGATTCACTAAAATATGAACTACAGGGTTATCATTATATAAATTCATACAATATTCATGAATAGGTGGGATAAAGAACAAAATAACAAATACAATTGCTGATATTAATATAGTTAAGATGAGTTGCATAACTTTTTTAAAAGTCCATCTATACTTTAATCTGTAACCATGTTCTCTCAAATAGCTATCATATGCTTCTAAATAACGTTCTTGCAATTTTGCTTGCAGTTTTTTCTTTGTTTTTTCATCCATATTTTTAGTATTTACAAAAAAATTATCGTCATTATCAGTGTAATATCCATTTGAATATGAAATAGTATTATAATCTTCAATATTTCTATTTGATTCATTATGAACTTGAGAATTTCCAGAGTTAGTTGAAGAAGCATTATTCATATTTGCTTTTTTGTTATCAATAGTTCTTTTTGCAGAAAGTATTCTATCATAATAAGCTCTTTTAGTATCATTAATTAAAATTTCATAAGCTTCATTTATTTCTTTCATTTTTGCTTCAGCTTCTTTTGGATTATCTTTGTTCAAATCAGGATGATATTTTTTTGCAAGAGCCTTATAAGCCTTTTCAATTACCTCTTTTGAAGCCTTTTCACTTACTTCAAGAATTTCATAATAATTAACCATAGTATCTCCTTGATAATAATATAAATAAATTATAACATTAAAAAAATAATAAAACAACAAATTGCGTTGACAAAAAATGTAAAGAAGGATAGGATTATAAAAAAAGAAAAAAATTATGCAGAAAATAATTATTTTTTAGAAAGGAAAAAGAGAAAGAATGGAAGAAGAAAAAGGATTAACAATGACCATGTTAACAATTACAATTGTTGTAATGCTAATAATTGCCGCGACTTTAATATATTTTTCACTAAATCGTGATTCAATAGTTGGCAATGCAACAGATATAAAATTCAAAGAGGATGTATCTGCAATGAAATCAAAAATAGAACAAAAGATTATAACAAAGCAAGAAATAAAAGGAAATGAAAATGTTGAGTTAACAGAAGAGGAGAAAAAAGAAATCCTTGGAGAATATTATCCAGATAAATTAGTAGTAATTAATCAAAAATTATTTTACAAAAAAAATGGAGGCTTTTCAAATAAAGAAAAATCAACCCTTTCAGAATTGGAAATAGAAGAAACAGAATAAATACAACATTGAAAAAAATATTAAGATGGTATACAATGTACAAAAAAGAAAGGATGAAAATAGAAATGGAAAAAATAAGAGGATTTGAAGTAGCAAAAGGATTTGAAGAAAAGAATATTAATTTGCCAGAAAGAAAAACAAAGAACTCAGCAGGATATGATATTGAATCAGCAGAAGATTGCGTTATTCCAGCATTCAAATTTGGTCAAAAACCAACATTAGTAAAGACAGGAATAAAAGCATATATGCCAGAAGATGAATATTTAATGTTATGTAATAGGAGTTCAAATCCAGGAAAAAAAGGATTAGTATTAGCAAATAGTGTAGGAATAATAGATAGCGATTATTATGAAAATCCAGATAATGATGGATTAATTATGTATGCTTTTTATAACTTTTTTGAAAAAGATTTAGAAATAAAAAAAGGAGATGTAATCGGACAAGCTATTTTTCATAAATATTATATTGCAGATGGAGATGTAGCAAGTGGAGAAAGACTAGGCGGATTTGGATCAACAAGTAAATAAATGAAAATTAAACTAATATCATAAATTTAATGGTATTAGTTTTTTTATGGAAGTTCATCGAACGTTTTATAAGATTAAAAGAACAATATAAAGAAAATTTATCTCAAAAATTTACAGAAATTTTCTTAAAATTTTAAATACGCATAAAGAAGCTGAATTAGAAAAAAATTAAAAATTATGTGAATTAATTCTGGAAATTACTTTGACTTTTGGTAGAATTTGTAGTATAATATGAATGTACTGAGAAAACAAAATTTACCTGAAAGGAGTGAGTCTTACATGTTTAATGTAGGTGACAAAGTAGTTTATCCAATGCATGGCGCTGGTGTGATTGAAGCAATTGAGGAGAGATCAATTATGAATCAAATGCAATCATACTATTGTATAAAAATGCCAGGAGAGGTAAAGGTTATGGTTCCTACTGCGAAAGCAGAAGAAATCGGAGTTAGAAATATCATAGACAGAGAGTCTGCTGAAAAAGTTATTGATGTATTATCACAAGAAAGTACAGAAATGTCTATGAATTGGAATAAAAGATATAGAGACAATATGGAAAAAATGAAAACTGGAAACATTTATGAAGTAGCTGACATTGTAAGAAATCTTAGCTTTAAACAAAAAGGAAAAGGACTATCTACTGGAGAAAAGAAAATGCTTTTAAATGCAAAACAAATATTAGTTAGTGAATTAGTATTAGCAGAACAAAAAGATTTGAATGAAATAGAATCAATAGTAGAAAACAAAATAAATGCTTCTTATGAAGAACATTTAGCAACATTAGAACATAACACTGGAGAAGAAAATATTGTGAAAAAACTTATACCTTTAAATTAATTAAAAATAAAAAGAAAAGAAGTGGAAACACCTCTTTTTTATATTATAGGAACGTTCTCTGAACTTCCTATAATATAACGATTTGTATAGAAAAAACACAAACAAAGACTCAAAATTTAAAATAGTTAATAGGTGAAATATTAAAGCAAATTTATAATATAAAAATTTGATAAAAAGATAATTACAAATGATTTACACATATGTACAAAAAATATATAGAATGATATAATAAAATAGTAAAATAGAAAGGTAGGGGAAAAGGTGAACCAAATTCTTATAACTGAAAAATTATATATAACACCAGAATTAAAAAGACAGAAAAAGTTATATAAAATTGACTTTATAATTTCTGTTTTTTTGCTATGCCTATTATTTTCATACTATATATATGCAGAATATGATAAATATACAGATGCAAAAAAATCGCAATCAATATTAGCAAATATGGAAGTACCTGATTCAATTCAAGGTACATATGTCTATGATGACACAACAGTAAAAATAGATGATAATAAAAAAATTGTAGTGATATTAGATGATGAGGATTCATCAACAATAGTTGACACAGATAACTTAAAAAGTACACAAGGTAGCACAAATGTACCAGCAAAAAATGTAATGACAACAGAAAATGGTGAAAAATATTATGCAATAGCAACAATAGATATTCCAAAACTAAATTGGTCTGAACCATATCCGATATTAGACCATTGGTCAAATGATTTATTAAAAATTTCTCCATGTAAGTTCCATGGAGCAGATCCAAACGAAGTAGGAAACTTTTGCATAGTTGGACATAATTATAGGAATTCACTATTCTTCAGTAAAGTACCAACATTAGAAAGTGGAGATGTTATACAAATTAAAGATAATTATGGAAGACAAATAAACTATATTGTATATGATAAACATGTTGTAAGTGAGAATAATACAAAAGATACATCACAAATAACACACGGAAAAAGAGAAATAACAATTATAACATGTACAAACGATAGTAAAGCAAGATATATTATTAAGGCAAGAGAAGAAGGAAAATAAAGAGGGCAACCTCTTTTTTTTTATATAATAGGAAAGTCATGCTGACTTTTCTATTATATAAAAAATTGCACAGAAAATTTATAAAATAAATTTTCGCGCTTGAACAAATTTACTGAAAAATTCAATTTTATAGAAAAATATAAAGAGTAGAGTAAAGACTGAAAATTGAAAATTTTCAGATTTGTTCATGTTATAATAAAAAAATTGAAAAATTAGAAGAAAATAAAAAAAGTTGTATTGAAAAAATAGAAACTATAATGTATAATACATTCGTTATAATAACAAAAGAAGATAGGAGAAAAATATAAATGGATGCAATTATTTCTTCATTAGATGTAAATACAGTACTAAGATACAGTACGGCATTAGCAATAATCTTGGGAATAAGACTAGCAAGTCCTTTAATAGCGCAAATAATTATTTATATTTTTCATAGATTATTTAAAATAGAAACAAAATCATCTGAGAGTGGATTTTATGGACCACTAAAATTTCTATTTACATTAATAGGATTTGGATTAGCAATTAAATTTTTAAAAATGCCGGCTGGTGTAGAAAACCTATATAACAAAATATTTAAAATTTTATTAATTTTAGCAATAGCCAAAGCATTAACAAATTGCTTAGAACCTGATTCAACATTTTTTACAAAATTAGAATCAGCAACAAGATTTAATGGAAATGAAGCATTAAATTCATTTGTTGGGAAATTGTTAAAAGCAATAATTTATATTATAGCAGCATTCATGATTATTACAGATTTTGGTTATGACCTAGGAGGGTTAGCAACAGGTTTAGGATTAGGAAGTGCTGTTGTAGCATTAGCTGCTCAAGATTTTGTAAAAAGTCTTATAGGAGGTTTTACAATAATAACAGATAAACCTTTTGAAATAGGAGATTTTATAGAAGTAGGAACTTTTCAAGGAACTGTAATAGATATAACATTTAGAAGTACAAGATTAAAAGCAACAAATAATACTATAATAGCAATGCCAAATTCAGTTATAGTAACGGAATATGTTAAAAACTGGAGTAAGCTAGACAGTAGAAGAATAGAAATGCAATTAAGGCTAAGCTTAAATGAAAATACAGAAACAATACATAGATGCATTTCAAAAATAAAAACAGCATTACAAAACAATCCCAATATGCTATCAGAAACTGTAGTAGTGTATTTCGATAGTATTGAAAGTGATGCAAATTTAATATCATTATATGGATACTTGAATACATCAGATTATGACAAATATTTAAAAATTAAAGAACAAGTAAATTGTGATATTTTATCAGTGTTGGAAAGAGAAAATGTTGAATTAGTATATCCAACACAAAAAGTATATATGAAAACAATATAAAAAGGATGTAGAATATTTATCTAACAATCCAAAATTCTTTTACATCTTAGGAATACAAAATATTACAGAATGTGAAAATAATAAAAATAGTAAATTTATTATAAGCATGCGATATTTTTTCTTTAAAGGATGTAAATAAAACTAAAGAAAACAAAAAATACAACAGATAAGAAAAAAAGTAGAGAAAAAATATTAGGAATGGTGAAGGTAAAATGAAAGCGTTAATAACAGGTGCATCTTCTGGAATAGGGAGAGAAATAGCTCTATATTTGAGTGATTTAGGATATGATATTATAGTTGTAGCAAGAAACGAGCTTGCACTAAGAGATATACAAAGAGAAGTTAAAACAAAAGTAGAAGTTGTCTCAATGGACTTAACTGATAGAGAAAATGCATGGAAATTACATGAAATGTACAAAAACGAACCAATAGAAGTATTAGTAAATAATGCTGGATTTGGAGTACATGGGCCAGTTACAGAAACAGATTTAGAAAAAGATTTGGAATTAATTGACTTAAATATAACAGCATTACATATATTAACTAAATTATTCTTAAAAGACATGAAAAAAAGAAATTTAGGATATATATTAAATGTATCATCAATAGCTGGATTTTTATCAGGACCATTGATGGCAGAATATTATGCATCAAAGAATTTTGTATTGTCATATACAAAAGCAATAAATACAGAATTAAAAAAAGAAGGCTCTGAAGTTCATATAAGTGCATTATGTCCAGGACCAACAAAAACTAATTTTAATAAAGTTGCAAAAGTTGAATTCAAAATGAAATCATATAGTGCAGAATATGTTGCAGAATACGGAATAAATAAAATGTTTGAAGAAAAACCTGTAATTATTCCTGGATTTAAAATGAAATGTGTGCACATTGCAAGTAAATTATTACCAAGCTCAATTATAAGTGAGTTTGCATATGAAATTCAAAGAAGAAAAAGAAAATAAAGGATAGGTAAAACAAATGAAAATTAGGTGCATAGGCACAGGTACAATGGGGTCAACACAAAGAGGAAATCAAAGTATAATGGTAGATGATGAGATACTTTTTGATATAGGCTCAGGAGTAGTAAAGAAATTAGAACAATTAAAAGTTTATACAAAACCAATTAAATATTTACTTATAACACATGTTCATGCAGACCACTTTGTAGATTTGCCCAATTACTTAATAGGAAGGAGCATCAGAGGAGAAGATCAGCGAATGTTATATATTTTTTGTGGAAAAGGTATAAGAGAAAAAGTTATACAACTCTTTGAATTATGCTTTGGAAATGGAAACAAAGAAAAGTATGAAGATTTTAATAAAAAGTTTAATGTAAAATTTTTTGAATTAGGTGATGGCGAATATGTTCAAACAGCTGAAATGAAAATTACAGCATATGAGTTACAACATGGAGACTGTAAACCAATTTTAGGATTTACACTTGAAAAAGATGATAAAACAATTGGATATGCAACAGATACAACATTATGCGATAACGTAAAAAAAATATGTGAAAAATCAGATTGTGCTTTTTTGGATGCTACAAGGATGAACGCAACTAATTCTCATATGGGCTTAGAAGATGTTATAAATATATCAGAAGAATTTCCAAATAAAAAAATTTATGCAATCCACAGAAATGATGATGTATACAAAGAAAACACTAATGTAGAATTTCCAAATGATGGAGATATAATAGAAATTTAAGAATAAAATAGAATTCACCTCATACAGTAGAGTAGAGGTGAATTTTTTATGATTAATTTTACAAAAATGCAAGGACTAGGAAATGATTTTATATGTACAGAATTTGAAAATGCCAAACAATATAATTTAAAAATATTTTCAAAATTCGTGTGTGATAGACATTTTGGAATAGGAGCTGATGGCTTAATATTGTTTGGTAAAAGTAAAACAGCAGATTTTAAAATGAGAATTTTCAATAATGACGGAACAGAAGCAGAAATGTGTGGGAATGGAATTCGATGTTTAGCCAAACATTTATATGAAAAAGAATATACAGATAAACAAGAAATGACAATAGAAACATTAGCAGGAATAAAAACAGTAAAATTAATAGTTGAAAATAATAAAATTATGACAGTCAGAATAAATATGGGAAAACCACAAACAGTAGTTGGTAAACTTCCAATATATTTGCCACAAAGCCATTATAATATGAACAATATATGTAAAGTAATGTTTAGAGTATCTGATAAAGAATTAGAAGGAATATTTTTAAGCGTAGGCAATCCTCATACAGTTATTAAAGTAAGAAACGTAAAAGAAATACCAATAACAAAATATGGAAAGATTATAGAAAATTATAAGTTTTTTCCTCAAAAAACAAATGTTGAATTTGTAGAAATAATTGATGAAAAAAATATAAAAGTAAGAGTTTGGGAAAGAGGTGTTGGAGAAACTTTGGCATGTGGAACTGGTGCTGTAGCAAGTGTGTATGCATTATATAAAGAAAAAGAAATAAGTAATGATGTTAAAGTTGACTTAGATGGTGGAAGCCTTAGAATATACATAAATTCGCAAAATGAAGAAGCTTTTTTAGAAGGACCAGCAATTAATGTATTTGAAGGAGAAATAGATTTATAAAAAAGGGCTATTAAGAAGTATTAATAAATACTTTTTAATAGCTTTTTTTACGTGCTAAATTATTAGTTATCTAATATTCCACAAAAAGCTCCAATAACGGCTATAAAAGCAATTATTACAATCGCATATAATTGTATAATAAAAAATACAATTCTAAGGATTATAAAAACAGCAATACCAGATAATATTGCAATAATTAGAGCTTTAAGAATAGCAAGTATCACACAATCGTGCCGTGAAATCAGAAAAGTAATGATTAAAACGATAACGGCAAATATGATAGATGTAAGAAATAATATGTTATACAGGAAAACATTTGAGTGATATAAATGTCCAATCATTATTTTTCCTCCTCTCATCCATAAATATAATCAAATTATGTCAACATATATAAAATATCATGAATTAGCAAAAATATCAATAAAAAAATAATAAAAGTAAGAAGTGCATATAAAAATAAAAAATGGAAATAATTAAAATAAAGAAATTAGAAAGGAGAAAAAAATTGATAAATAAGGTAGAAATATGTGGAGTAAATACTTCAAAATTACCTATATTATCAAATGAAGAAAAAAAGGAATTATTAGAAAAAATAAAAAATGGAGATAAAGATGCAAGAGAAGAATTTATTCAAGGTAATTTAAGATTAGTCCTAAGCGTAGTACAGAGATTTTCAGGAAGAAACGAAAGTGCAGATGATTTATTTCAAATAGGTTGTATAGGATTAATAAAATCCATAGATAATTTTGATACAACATTAAATGTGCAGTTTAGCACATATGCAGTTCCGATGATAATTCGGAGAGATTAGAAGATACTTAAGAGATAATAATATAGTAAGAGTAAGTAGATCTGTAAGAGATTTAGCATATAAAACAATTCAAGTTCGAGAAAGATTAACAAAAGAAACAGGAAAAGAACCAGGAATAGAAGCAATTGCAAAAGAACTAGAATCAACTCCAGAAGAAATAGCATTTAGTTTAGATGCAATACAAGATCCTGTATCACTACAAGAACCCGTATATAATGATGGTGCAGACAGCATATATATAATGGACCAAGTAAAAGATGCAAAAAACACAGATGAATTATGGGCAGAAAATATTACTATATTAGAAGCAATGAAAAAATTAAATGATAAAGAAAAACTAATAATGAATAAAAGATTTTTTGATGGAAGAACACAAATGGAAGTTGCAGAAGAAATTGGAATATCTCAAGCTCAAGTTTCGAGATTAGAGAAAAGTGCAATAAGAAGAATAAGAAAAATATGGAAATAACTATATATCAACCAAAATAATATCATCACCAATACAAGTAATATTAGCCCAAGGAATAACAATAGAGTTATCGCCTGAGAAAAAATTAAAAAACTTTGAAGAACCTGGAACAACAATAGAAGTAATTACACCAGACCCGAGTTCAGCATTAACGTCTTGGACAAAGCCCAACCTTTGAGCAGTATTAATATTAATAACC
>CAKPDW010000028.1 GCA_934149115.1 uncultured Clostridia bacterium | reverse complement strand
GCCGAACACAGAAGTCAAGCCCTTAGATACCGAAAATACTTGCGAGTTACCTTGCTGGGAAGATAGGCTGTTGCCAGATTTATTTTTTTATAAAAAAAGGAATCAGAAAGTAAATATATTAAATATTTATTTTCTGATTCCTTTTATATATTATAGAAAAGTTTATAGAGATTTTTATATTCAAAAATACGAATATTACTAAAAATGTAACAAAGATGTAACACAAACAATATTGAATAAAAAAAACAATGTGATAAAATAAGATAATCAGGTTATTCATAAGGAGAAAAGAAATGTCAATAGAATTAGATTTTGTAAAACAATTAACAGCAACAAAAGCTGTAAAAGAAGAAGCAAATTTAATAAACAAAAAACAAATTAAAGAATCATATAATACTTTAATCAATTCAGCTTTTCTATTTGGAAAAAGTAGACATGAATATGAAAAACTAGAAGACAAAATTAAATTAGAATTTTCATATTTATGCTTATTAAAAATACTAGAAGATTATAGTGATGATTATGAAGTAGAAAAAGCAGATTTAAGAGAAAAAGCAAGAGAAGTATTAAAATGTTCAGAAACATATAAAGAAGTACTAAGAGAAAAAAACAAAAAGAAATGTTCATATATAAATCCATATCAAAATCTATTATTAGGAAATTCAGCAACACACGTAGAAATAATAAGAGGATATGAAAGACAATTATCTGTTATAAGTAAAATGCTAGACCTAGAACTAAATAAAATAGAAATAGACCCAAAAGAAATAATAGAATCATTTGCTACATATTTATTACAAAAACAATCATTTGAAATATTATTCAATCCAATAACAAAAAGAGAAACAGATGAAGAAATTCTAATAAATTTTGAACCTAATCAAGAAAAAATATATTCAAAAGTTGGAATAGACGATTTATCATATATACCAGAAAGAAACAGTAATATATATAAAATGACAAATAGATTTAATGACATAATAATGTTTCAAAAAATTGGAACACTAGGATATGAAAAATTTAAAACAAGAGAAGGAAAAACAACATTTAGAGATAATTATACATTACAAAATTATAGAATAAAAAAAGAATATAAAAGTTTTATTGACATGGAATATGACAAAGATATACCACAAAAAGAATTTAATATATTTACAGACTTAAACATTTCAAAACTAACAAGTGACCCAGAATTTACAGCAATGCACGCAGATATTCTTTTCTCAGATTTAAATCTTGAACAAGCTGTAATTCATAACGGGGGATATATAGGAGAAATAATACAAAACGAAAACGGAAAATTTGATGTTTATCACTATCAAGATAAATTGTGTGCATGTAAAGAATATGAAAAACATATTAAATAGGAGGAAAAAATGTCAAAAAAAATCTGGAAGCCAGGAACATTTGTATATCCAATACCAGCAGTAATGGTATCATGTGGAGATATGGAAAATTCAAATATAATAACAGTTGCATGGACAGGAATAATAAATACTAATCCGGCAAAAGTATATATATCAGTTAAACCAGAAAGATACTCTTATAATATAATAAAAGAAAAAAAAGAATTTGTAATAAATTTAACGACAGAAAAACTAGCATATGCTACAGATTGGTGCGGAGTAAAAACAGGAGCAAAAGTTGATAAATTCAAAGAAATGAAATTAACAAAAGAAAAATGCCAAAATGTTTCAGCACCAGCAATAAAAGAATCACCAGTTTCAATAGAATGTAAAGTCATTGAAATCAAAGAAATGGGCTCACATCATATGTTTATTGCAGAAGTACTATCAATAGATGCAGACGAAAAATACATAAATGAAAAAGGAGCATTTGACATAAGTAAATGCAATTTAATCGCATATGCAAACGGTGGATATTACGAATTAGGAAAGAAAATAGGCAAATTTGGATATTCAGTTGAAAAAAAGAAAAAAAAGAAACAAAAAAATCGCTAAATTATTGACAATAAGTAGGTTTTGTGATAAAGTATTAAAGCATGATTTATATTATGCATCACATCGTTGAAAAATAACAAAACTTCACAAAAATAAAACGGAGGTGTAGTAGATGGCTGCAAAAGGACCTAGAGAATCAATTACATTAGAATGTACAGAATGTAAAAGAAGAAATTATATGACAGAAAAAAACAAAAGAAACAACACAGACAGACTAGAAATAGTTAAATATTGCAAATTTTGCAAAAAACGTACAACACACAAAGAAACAAAATAGTCCTTTAAGGAGGAGAAAGAATGGCTAAAGATATAAAGAAAAACAAAGAAAAAAAAGAGAAGAAAAACTTTTCAAAAGATTTTAAAGCAGAATTGAAAAAAGTTACATGGCCAACGCCAAAGCAACTTGCAACAAAAACAACAGTTGTTATATCAATCGTAGTAATTATAGCTGTTATAGTATTTGCATTAGATTTTTGTTTTGATAAGAGTTATGAATTAATCGTAACAAAAGCATCCAGTGCATTAAACAAAAACGAAACAACAGATGAAAATACAACAAGTGAAGATGTAACTACAGAAAACGCAACTGATGAGAACGCAACTACAGAACAAACAACTGATGAAAGTGCAACAGATGCAAATGTAACAACAAATGATGCTCAAGGTGCATCAGATACACAAGTTGATGCAAATCAAACAACAGAAAATGGAACTGCTGAATAATATCTAAAATAAAGGAGGCTTCAAAAATGTCTCAAAGTGATAATAGCTTAGAGCCAAAGTGGTATGTAGTTCATACTTATTCAGGATACGAAAACAAAGTAAAAACAGACTTGGAAAAAACTATAAAAAATAGAGAATTAGAAGATTTCTTCTTTAATATTGTTGTTCCAATGGAAGAACAAGTTGAAATTAAAGATGGAAAAAGAAAAACTAATTTGAAAAAAGTATTTCCAGGATATGTTTTAGTAAAAATGATTGTAACAGAAGAATCTTGGTATATAGTTAGAAATACAAGAGGAGTTACAGGTTTCGTAGGTTCAGGAACTGATCCAATACCATTAACAGATGAAGAAATTAGAAATATGGGATTTGATGACGTTCCAGTTAATATCGACTATGATGTTAATGATAATGTAAGAGTTATGAACGGACCATTAGAAAACTTCATTGGTGTAGTACAAGAAATAAATAAAGAAAAGCACAAAGTAAAAGTTTTAGTATCTATGTTTGGGAGAGAAACTCCAGTAGAACTTGAATTTTCACAAGTGCAAAAAATTGATTAGAAATCATTTTAAAGGAGGTGCAAGAAAATGGCAGAGAAGGAAGTAGTTAATGTAATCAAATTACAAATAGAAGCAGGAAAAGCAACACCAGCTCCACCAGTTGGACCAGCATTAGGATCTAGCGGTGTAAACATCATGCAATTCGTTAAAGAATTCAATGATAGAACAGCTAACCAACCAGGTATGATAATACCAGTTGTAATTTCTGTTTATAAAGATAAATCATTCACATTTATTACAAAAGTTCCACCAGTTGCAGTTTTAATAAAGAAAGCTTTAAAAATCCAAAAAGGATCAGGAAAGCCAAACATGGAAAAAGTTGCAAAAATAACAAAGGAACAAGTTAAAGAAATCGCTGAACAAAAAATGGAAGATTTAAACGCAGCTTCAGTAGAAGCAGCTATGAGTATGGTAGCAGGAACAGCAAGATCAATGGGTGTTGTTGTAGTTGACTAATATACTTAATAAAAAAATTGGGAGAATTAGTAAATAATTCGTTAGAACCACGGGAGGAATTTATGAAAAAAGGAAAAAGATATCAAGAAGCTGCTAAATTAGTAGATGCAGCAAAAGCTTATGAAGCCAAAGAAGCTTTAGAAGTAATTGAAAAAATGCCAAAAACAAAATTTGACGAAACAGTTGAATTACATGTTAAATTAGGTGTTGATTCAAAACATGCAGACCAACAAGTTAGAGGAACTGTTGTATTACCAAACGGAACAGGTAAAACACAAAAAGTTTTAGTATTTGCAAAAGGCGACAAAGCAAAAGAAGCAGAAGAAGCTGGAGCAGATTTTGTTGGAGCAGAAGAATTAGTACCTAAAATCGAAAAAGAAAATTGGTTTGATTATGACGTTATAGTTGCAACACCAGATATGATGGGTGTAATAGGAAGATTAGGAAAAGTATTAGGACCAAAAGGATTAATGCCAAACCCTAAATCAGGAACAGTTACAATGGACGTAAAAAAAGCAATCGCTGAAATCAAATCAGGTAAAGTTGAATATAGATTAGATAAAACTAATATAATTCACTTAGGATTTGGAAAAGTTTCATTTGGAGCTGAAAAATTATTAGAAAACTATAACTGTATTATAGAAGCTATTATTAAAGCCAGACCAGCAGCAGCAAAAGGACAATACATAAAAAGTGTGTCTATTTCTACTACAATGGGACCAGGTTTATTCATAAACCAAAAATAAATAAAATAAGCCAAAGACAGTAGGCATATATAAGTCCTACCGAGGCAAAAAGTGAAGTGTTGATATAAACTTCAATTTGCCTCGAAAGGTGGCGAATTGAAGTTTTTTTGTAATAAAAAATAATTAATAATAAATAAAATAGGAGGTGTAATTTTGGCTAGCGAAGCAATTTTAAAACAAAAAGAAGAAGAAGTAAAAAAATTAGCTGAAAAAATGAAAAATTCATCTTTAATTCTTTTAACAGATTACAGAGGAATCAATGTTGCAGATGTTACAGAATTAAGAAAAAAATTAAGAGAAGCTAATGGACAATACAATGTTATAAAAAATAACATTACAAGAAGAGCCTTAGCAGAATGTAAAATAGAAGGATTAGATGAATTTCTAGTTGGACCAACAGCAGTTATTACAGCAGAAGATAGTTATTTAGATTCATTAAAAGCAATATATGAATATTCAAAAGATAATGAATTCTATAAAATTAAAGCTGGTGTAATAGATGGCAAAGTAGTACCATGTGATGAATTAGTCACATTAGCAAAACTTCCATCAAGAGAAGTACTTATGGCAAAACTTGCTGGTGCATTACTTGGAAATATTTCAAAACTTGCAGTTGCACTTGATCAAGTAGCAAAACAAAAAGAATCTGCAGAATAAAGCAGAAAAATTAATTAATTAAAATTTAGGAGGATTTTTATAATGGAAAAAATAGAAAAATTATTAGAAGAAATTGATAACTTAACAGTTATTGAATTATCAGAATTAGTTAAAGGTATAGAAGAAAAATATGGAGTATCTGCAGCAGCAGTTGCAGCACCAGTTGCAGGAGCAGCAGGAGCAGCAGCTGAAGAAAAATCAAACTTTGACGTTGTATTAAAAGAAATAGGATCAAACAAAATCGCTGTAATCAAAGTTGTTAGAGATGTTACAGGATTAGGATTAAAAGAAGCTAAAGACTTAGTTGAAGGAGCTCCAAAAACAGTTAAAGAAGGAGCAGAAAAAGCTGAAGCAGAAGAAATCAAAGCTAAATTTGTTGAAGCTGGAGCTGTTGTTGAATTACAATAATAACACCAAAATAAATATTTATTAAAATTATTAAAAAATAGGGCTATTAACAAAATTAAAATGTTAATAGTCCTATTTATTTTTATATAATAGGAAAGTCATGCTGACTTTTCTATTATATAAAAAATTGCACAGAAAATTTATAAAATAAATTTTCGCGCTTGAACAAATTTACTGAAAATTTCAATTTTATAGAAAAATATAAAGAGTAGAGTAAAGACTGAAAATTTTCAGATTTGTTCTAAAATATGTGGACTAAAAAAGTTATAAAAAGAGCAAATGCTATTAATGTTCACCTTTAGTCTAAGAAAAAATAAAAAATAATAAGCAAAAGAGTTGATAAAAATGATTTTATAATATATTATATGTAAGAGGTGAAACCATGAAATCAGAAAAAGGTGTTACTTTATTAAGTTTACTTACATATATTGCAATATTACTTACGATAATGATGATAATAGGAAGAATTACAGGAGTATTTCAAAATGACCTAGAAAACGTTGATACAGAAAACAGAGCATCAAGTGATTACAGCCTATTAAATTATAGTATTTTGTCAGAAGTAAAAAAACAAAATGTAATTGCTGAACTTGGAACAATGATAATAAATGAGCAAGAATATACATTTCAAAAAAACGAAAATCAAGCCAGTGGAACAGCAATCAAATTTGGAGATGGAAATATTATAAGTAATATAAATAATAAAATATATTTTAATAAAACAAAAATAGTAGATAATGCAAATGAATTTTCAATAGACTATATAAAATCAACAGAAAGCAATAAAAAAGACTCAATAAAAATATCAATAAAAATTGACAACAATAGTTATGAACAAGAATATACATTTAGATAAGTTATTAACATTTGTAATTTTAAATTACACTTATTAAATAAAAATTTAGGAGGGAAATATGAACGAAGGAAATCAAAAAACTAAAGCCAAGAAAATTATTATTGCAGTAATAGCAGTAATTGCAGTTCTAGCAATAATCTTTGGAATCCTAGCTGCAACAGGAAAATTTAATCTTAACTTTAGTAAAAGAAGCAAAATGTCTGCAGGTGTTGAAAAATTAGAAGAATCAATAACAAAACCTTTAGACAAAATTTCAGATGAAATAGAAAAGAATGGAGTTACACCAAAAGTAGTAGATAGCATAGATAAAGATTCAGCAATAGAAGCATCAACAGAAATATCTGCTAATATTGATACTTTAGAAGTTAGCTCACTATCTTCATCAGAGCAATCAACAATGGATTCAATAGTAAAAATGGCAAACAAAAGCAAAATTGGTTTAAATCTAAAATATGATGGAAACAAATCAGCATATGCAAAAATCAATGGAAACATTGATAACACAGCAATATCTGGAGAAGCTGTATATGATGGAAACCAAGCAGCAATAAGATCAGAAGAATTAAATTCAAAATGGATTACAATATCTAAAGATGATTTAAAAGACTTATTAGATGAAAATAATTTAGATATAGATGAATTAGAAAAAATATTATCTGAAACAAATGATCAAATCAGTAATTTAATGAAATCAGTAAATGTTGATCAAAAAACACAAAAAGAAATAAGAAAAAGATATACGAAAGTATTCAAAGATTTTATAAAAGAAAAATCTAAAAATTTAAAATCAGAAAGTGACACAGTAAAAGTTGACGGAAAAAACAAAAAATGCAAAAAAATAACATTAACATTAAGTGAAAGTGATATAAAAGAATTAATAAACAATTATTTAGACACATTTGCAAAAGATGACCAACTAAAAGGAATTTTAAATGATTCTGCATCAGCATATTCAGAAATCATTAAAAGCGCAAATAGTTCACTAAGTGGAACAGATGAATTAGAAAACATAGCAGATTCAATTAATACAATATATGACAATATTGATACATTAAAAGAAAAAATTAATGACCTTGAATTTGAAGGAAATTTAAAAGTAGTTTCATATGCTACAAACACAAAAGTATATAGAACAGATTTAAGTATAGAAATAGAAGGTACAGAAATTATTTTAGAAACAGTATTTAACAAAGATACAACAGAAATGACTATATCAGCAAATTCACAAGGTGCATCAGCAGATGTAGCAACAATAACAATAACATCTAAAAATAATGAAATAAGCGTAAAAGCAGAAGCTTCAAAAATGTTAGCACAACAAATCGGAACAGAAGTATCTGCAGAAATTAATTATAAAACAGAAAAATCAAAATCTGAAATAACATTATCAGTAGATGCTGGTGATTATGGAAAAGGAACAATATCAGCAGTTACAGATATAAGCAAAAATGAAGACAAAAACTATGAAGATACAACAACATTAAATGTTGACATTGACTCACAAGAGATAGCTACAGCTAAAATGACAATAACAGCAAAAAACAATTTAAAAGTCGGAAATGTTTCAATTCCACAAGTTTCATCAAATGATGGAATTGATATAAAAGACGAAACAAGTTTATCAAGCTATATGAAAGATGCACAAAGCAAAGCACAAGATATTCTTAAAAAATTAGAACCAATTATAGAAGAATTCTCAAAAAGTTCATCATCAAATAAAACAAATACAAAAAATAATACACTTAATATAACAGAAGATGACACAGACGAAGATGATACAAGTGACGTTACAACAGATGATGATACAGAAGATGATGCTGATTCAATCTTTTCAACAGATATAGATACAAATGATACAACTGAATCAAGCGAAGAAGATTTAAGACTATAATTAAATAAATATATAAAGCAAAATCTAATTATTATAATTAGGTTTTGTTTTTTTTACATATAAAAAGATATAAAAAATTAATAAAAATAGGTATAGAAAAAAAATATACCATATGATATAATTTTCTCAAATATTACGAAAGATGGTGTGAATATATGAGGGAAGATTTTAAAAAGATATATGAATTTACAAATGAGAAAATTGCAGATGAAAGAAAGCAATTAAAAGAATATAAAAGGGATATAAGACAATCAGAAGGATTAATAATAGGAATAATAATTATATGTATAATAGTAGCGATTATTGCACCAACAGCTACTGCAAAATATATATTTGTTACAGTTGCAGCAATGATGTTTGTATTTTGTACTTTTTATACTTTTAAAGGAGAACGAAGAATAATAGAAAAACAAAACAAGTTTAGTGAAATAGCATTATCAGAATTAGCAGTACATATAAAAGATGGTTTTACATACGAAAAGGATGAAGAACTATCAGGAAGCTATTATAGAAAATCAGGGTTTAACAGAATATATAAAGAATTAGATTCACAAGGTGTAATATCAGGAACAAAAAATGGTCACGAAATAGCATTATCAAATATAATAGTAAAATCAGAGAATAAAGAACTTTTTAGAGGAATATTCGCATGTGGAACAATAAAAAAAGAAATTGATGAAATAGATGTAATGAGAGTAAATAGTAAAAATAACAAAAAAGAAAAATATGCAATTCCAGACCAAGACTTATTTATGTATTCAGAAAGAATAAGTAAAGCAAGACAAGTATTAACAGATGACAAACTAGAATTTATAAAACAATTTAAAGAAGAAACAAAATATAAATTAGAAATGATGATAAATAAAAACATGGTATTTTTCAGATTTTTTGACAATGACATTTTAACAAAACCAATTACTAATAATAAAGAAACAGAAGAATATATGTATAAATATTATAGAATTATAACATTCATGTCTGAATTCGTTGAGATGATTGATAATTAAAAAGGGGATAAAAATGAGTTTAGAATTAAAAAATGTAAGCAAAACTTTTATTGATAAAAAAGCAGTAGACAATATTTCTTTTAATATTAATAAACCAGGAGTATTTGCGTTATTAGGAACAAATGGAGCTGGAAAAACGACAACAATAAGAATGATGCTAGGAATAATAAAAAAAGATACAGGGACAATAACGTGGAATGGAAAAGAAGTTTACAGAAATAACGTTAAATTTGGATATTTACCAGAAGAAAGAGGAATATATCCAAAAACAAGAATAGTAGATCAACTAGAATATTTAGCAAAACTTAAAGGTATGTCAAAAACAGAAGCAAATAAAAGCATAGATTATTGGTTAGAGAAATTAAAAATGACAGAATACAAATACCAGCAAGCTGAAAAATTATCAAAAGGAAATCAACAAAAAATACAATTTATAAGTGCAATAATGCATAATCCAGAACTAATAGTTTTAGACGAACCTTTTAGTGGGTTAGACCCAGTAAATACAGAGCTATTAAAAAATATAATACTAGAACTAGTAGATGAAGGAAAATATATTGTTATGTCAAGTCACCAAATGAACTCAGTAGAAGAATTTTGCCAAGACGTAGTTATACTAAATAAAGGAAAAACAGTTTTAAAAGGAAATCTAAACGAGATAAAAAATTCATATAAAGTTAATAAAATCGAAATAGATACAAAATCAGATATTAATCAACTAATTAAAAATAAAGGATTAGAAATAAAAGAACATACAGAAAGAAAATATATAATATCAATAAAAAATGAAGAACAGGCTAATGAACTGCTAGAAGAAATAGTAAATAAAAAAATATTAATTGACAAATTTGAACTCGTAAAACCTACGCTACATGAAATTTTCATAGAAAAGGTAGGTGAACAATAATGAGAGACATATATACAGTTGCAGAATTTACAGTAAAAGAAGCAATTAAACGAAAATCATTTATAATCTCAATGATAATAATAATTGCAATAATAATTATAGGATTTAATATACCAAATATAATAAATTATTTTTCCAATCCAGATGATAATAAAGAAAAAATATTAATAATTGATAAAGATAATATATTTGGAGAATCTTTAATAAAAATTGATAATGAAGACTCAGATTACGAATATACAATAATAAAAGAAAATTTATCAGATGATGAAATAAAAGAAAAATTAAAAAAAGAAGAATATGATTCATGTTTAAAATTTAGCAACGAAAAAGAAAAAATAAAAATAGATTATATAGTTGAAAGCTTAATGATGGGACAATCAGTTCCAGAAAAATTAATCGAAAATTTTTCTACACAATATACAGCTACACAAATTCAAAAAGCCGGATTAACACCAGAACAATTACAACAAATGTTTACACAATTTGATGTAAATGTAATACAAACAGATGAAAATGCAGCATCAGGAAATACATTTGTAGCAATGATGTTAAGTATAGTATTATTTTATGCAATTTATTTCTGCGCATATCAAATATCAACATCAATAACAACAGAAAAAACATCAAAAATAATAGAAACATTGGTAACATCAACATCACCAAAACAAATAGTACTAGGTAAAACTATTGGTATAGGCTTAGTTGGATTATTTCAAATAATAGTAATAGCTGGAGTAGCAGTTATTTCTGCAAAATCATTTTTACCATCAGACATATTAGAAAATGTATTTGATATGTCAACAATTACACCGATATTTGCAATTTCAATTATAGTATATTTCCTTTTAGGATATGCAATGTATGCATTATTATATGCACTAACAGGTTCAATGGTAAGCAAACCAGAAGATATACAATCAGCAAACACACCAGTAGCAATTTTAGCAGTAATAGGATTTTATCTAGCATACTTTTCAATGATGAATCCAGCAAGTAAAATTAATTTATTTGCTGCAGTATTTCCAATTTCAGCACCATTCTGTATGCCACTTAGAATATTAGTAGGAAGTGCCAAATTACCAGAAATAATTTCATCAGTCGCTATATTATGTATAAGTATATTAATAATAGCAAAAGTATCAATAAAAATTTATTCAGATGCAATATTAAATTATGGAACTAAAATGAGTTTAAAAAATATTTTCAAAATATATAAATCAAAAAATTAATAAGGAGAAAGAAGGAGTAATAAATGAAGATATATCCAAAGATTAGTCCACAAAAAGTGGAAGAAGAAATGGATAAAATAATCAAAAACAGTGAAGGAATTGAAATTCAATTTTTTGATGAACATGGAATTACATCAGAATTTAATTTTGAAGATGAAATAAGAAAAAGAAAAAAAGAGTATCCGAATTTAAAAGAAATTATAGTTCATCCACCATTGTCAAATTACAATTTAGAAATGGTAGTTATGAAAGATAAAAAAATAGTAGAAGATCAATTAAAGAAAATGGTAGAACTATCAAAAGAGTTAAATATTAAAACCACATTACTATATCATACATACTGGACAAGAGAACAATATATATCAACACATTTAGCAGATGAATTAATAGAACTTCTAAAAATAATTGAAAATACACAAGTAACAATGCTTTTAGAAAATATTTATATGATACTTGATGAAAAAAATAAATGTTCAGCACTAGAAATTGTTAAATACATAAACCATCCAAATCTAAAAACATGTATAGACACAACACACGTGCATTGCAAAGCAAGAATAAATAAAAAAGATTTTTATGAAATGATAGATGAAGAACTAAAAAAAGAAGATTGTGAAAAATATGTAAAACAAATACACTTTGCTTCAGCACTAAATAATGATGGATATATAGATAAAAACACACATGCTAGAAAACATGAAAATGAAGAAGAATTAAGAAAAGAATATGAATGGTTATTAAAACACGGAATGGGTGATAAGAATTATATAACAGAAGTAAGAGAAGAAAATTATAATTCAAGACCAGAACAAATTGAAGAAATAATGATGTTGAAAAACATAAAAAAGTAAATCTCGCATAGCGAGATTCTTTTTTTACCTAAAATCAAATCTAAATCATAAATTGAAAACAAGGAAAAATTTTTAAAAAAGCAAACATAATAAAACCAGAAAGAAAACTATTAAAGATTTTTCCAATAATATAAGGCTTAATAGATAAGTCAGTTTTAGAAATAACACTCCAAACTTGAAGTAAAACAGAAATACCACCAAATCCAAGAAGAAAAGCAGTAGCAACTAAATGAAAAATCAAAGATGAAGCAGAAATAGAAGAAACCATTTGAATACCAGTAGTAATTTCAAGGATACCAAGACAAATATCTTCAATCCAAATATTATTAAACAAATTTAAAATGCCACAAACTCTAATCATTGAAATGATTAAAGAAAAAATAATCACAAATCCACAAACAATACTTAAAGTAGAAAAAGCTTTTTTAATACAAGAACTAACAATGTCACCAAAAGTCTCAAAGTTTAAATTAGTTGAAGTAGAGCTTAAATCATTTCTACAATTTTTCATAAATATATGTCCAAATAAACTACCTGTAATTATACAAGAAAGAAAATGAACAAAATATAAAATAAAACCAATAGTGGAATTTAGATAAAGACCACACCCAACACTTCCTATAATAAAAAGAGGTCCAGCATTATTAGTAAAAATTAAAAGATGTTCACCTTCAGCTTTAGAAATTCTATTCTGTTCACGTAAATTAGCTACAATTCGAGCACCAACAGGATATCCACTAATTATTCCCATAATAAAAGGATATACACCAATTGGAGAAACATTAAATAAAATAGGCATAACATATTTGAACTTAGAAGAAAGCCAATCTAATACACTAGTATATGTTAATAATTCAGTTACAATTAAAAAAGGAAATAAACTAGGAAAAACAGCATTCAAAAATAAATTTAATGAATCATTAACAGCAGAAATATTTGAAGATGAAAAAATAATTAATCCTAATCCAAACAATATAACAAAAAAAGTTAAAAAATAATTACCAAATTTTTTCATAATACAAAACATATTCATAAAAAATAAAAATATGAAAAAAAGATAGACAATGATCTATCTTAAAATTTATAAAATAAATTTTCGCGCTTGAACAAATTTACTGAAAATTTTCAGATTTGTTCTAAAAAATATTATATGTTATAAACATCTGTTACTGTTCATATTTGCTTTTTAAATTATCATATATTTCTAACATACAAGAAAGTTCATAATCTATAGGAACATCATCAAAACTAAAATCATAAAGTTGAATTACAATTTCTTGTTCAAATTCAGAAAGATATTTAAAACAATTTAATTTCAAATTAGAAATATTAGTATACACAAAATTAGGATTTTTTTCTTCAACTTTACAACATAAAATATTAATAATTTCACGTCTTAGCAATATAACACATTTTTCATAATCCTTATACTTAAAATAAGTAGAAAATAATATTTTATTCAAAATCAATACCTCCCAATTCCTGAGATTTATCTTCAATACGTTCAAAAGAATCGTTAACTTTATTATAAAGAAAACCAGTATCTAAATCAAAATACTTAGGTATAAATACTTTACTATGTTTTCCTCTAGAATTAACAACATCTGATTTTAAATGCTCAGGAGTATGTTTAGTATCAAAGAAACATAAATGAGAAACAAATTTAGGATGTTCATATTTCTTTAAATTTTTAAGTGATTTTTTCATAATATTTTTTTGTTTTTCACCAACAGGTAGAATAAGAGGTGAAACAAGTGGCTTACCAGAATTAGGATTAGAAAAATCATCAGCACCTTCATAAACAGGAATAAAAGAAGAACCATTAATCGAAATTACAAATTCTCTTAAAACATCAGAATTGATATGAATTCTAGTTGGATAAGAAAGGCCAGAATCTACACCAATACCAATAGTTTTTGGAATATATCCATTATTACCATATGACTTATCTAAAATAATACCTGCATTTAAAATATTAGGAAAATCAGGGTTATCAAGACTAGCAATCATAGAAAAAATAGCTAAATCTTTTAACGCATAAGAAGAATTAATAGGATTAATTAATCTAATATACCATTCAGCATCATCAACCAAATCATTTTTAGAATTAGGTAAAATTTTAGAAAAATAATCAGTATATTCATCATTAAATTTATTTCGAATAATCTCATAATAGGGATCATAAGGATATCTTATTACTTTTTCTTCAATCTTTGCATCACTTTTTGAAGTAGTAGCTCTTATAGCTTCAATTTCATCTACTGTAAGGGTAGTGAATTTCTTAGTTTGTGACTCAAGAAAATGTCTAGCAGAAGGATATAATGTATTCATCTTTAAAAGCATTTGTTCAACATCATTTTTTGAAATATTAACCTTTTCATCATTTAATACTTTATTAATAATATCAAATTCATGAACAGCATACATTATTTCAGAATAAGAACTTAATTCTTTTACATACCTATTAGACCAAAAAGAATTTAAAGCCATTAAACTTTCTAAAGGTATATTTTTAGGTGAAGCAAGAAAGTTAACAGAAAGTAAATTCTTTAATTTTTCTGAATCTATAAAATTATCAATTTCCTTAAACAAAGCACGCTTAGAACAACCTTTCATTTTTTGTAAAAATTGAGCATTAGGTAAACCATCTTTACAAATAGGAGTGGCATATTCAGGGAATCCCATATTACACATTTGAGCAACGTAAGAAGTCATATAAGAATGTAATTGTCCGAAGTGAATCTAATTTTAAAATTAGTTCAGATGTAGAATGGGCTAAATCCTTTCTTAAAGATTTTTCCAAATTAGATTTATCCTCTGATAAATATGAAAAAGAACCATCAAGAAAAACATTAGAAAAAGCTAAAAATTGTTTTTGACCAGCAGGTACTCCAAAAGCTTTAGCATATTCTCTTAATTTATTTTTCTTTTGAGATTTAGAAAGTTGTTCTGAACAGATAGTTTCCGAAGCAATAGGAAAATTAAAAGAAGCATTAAATAAAATAGAACAAGCCTGCTTTTTATTTTTCTCTAAAAGTTCATCAAAATTTATAAAATTTTCTTTAGTATGAGGAAAAGAATTTCCAAAAACAAAATCAAAAAGTTGTTTTTTTAAATGGTAAACATACAAAGATAAAAACTCATCAAAAGAAGTACAGTTTTCATAATTTAAGACTTCAAAATCATAATCAGAGTACTTTATTTTTTTAGAAATTTCCTCATATTTTTTAGGATTTTTTTGAAGATATTGACAACAAATATATTCCATATAGTCTGGAAAATTATAACTGTTTTCAAAAACAGTTAAAGAATAAGAGTCAATTTCTTCAAATAATATTTTTTTAACATCCTCATATGTAATATCAGGATTAGAATTTTTAATATAAGATATATGTGAAATTGCCTTTTTTAGGCTTGAATGAACATATGCAGATTCTTTTGGATTGGCAGAAAGCCATTTTTTTGCATGGTATAAATCTTTTTGGAAATATGTTTTATTTATCATACTTATAAAAATCTCCTTTTAATTAGTTAACATAAAGATTATATCATGAAATGCCAAAAAATACAAACAAATTAAGGAAAATAATTGAAAACAAAGACATATTATAGTATAATAATAAATTGTAAAAAAGAAAAAGTATACACAATACATACAATGAGTATATATAAATAAAATTATAAAAAATAAAAAATTTAAAAGAAAGGGATTAATCAATTATATAGGAAAATTGATTATTACGAGAAATATATGAATTCACTTGTGAAAATTGTACCAAATGTAAAAAAGTACAAATCATATTTAGAAAATGTTAATAAAAAAATAAATCCAATGATGATATCAGGGTTAACAGATAGTGGAAAAGTGCATTTAGCATATTCAACATGTTTTTATTCAGAAAGACCAATTTGTATAGTGACATATAATGAATTGCAAGCAAAAAAAATAATAAAAGATCTTGCATACTTTGAAGAAAACATAGAATATTTTCCAAAAAAAGAAATTTTAGCATATGACTATTTAACAGAAAGCAAAGATTCACTTTTTGAAAGAATAGAAGTATTAAATAATATAATAAATAAAAAAGCTAAAATAGTTGTAACAACAATAGAAGCGGTTATGCAACCAATGATAGCCAAAGAAATATTATACAAGAATGTGCTAAAACTAAAAGTTGGTCAAGAATTAAGCTTAGATAAATTAAAAGAAACTTTAGTAAAACTTGGATATGAACGCTATGATGTAATAGAAGGAAAAGGACAGTTTAGCATAAGAGGAGGAATTGTAGACGTAGCAGTAGATTCAAAAAAAGGAGTTCGTATAGAATTTTGGGGAGATGAAATAGATTCTATAAGAAACTTCAATATTCTTACTCAACGTTCAACAGACATGATAAATGAAATTTCAATATATCCAGCATTTGAATACCTATTAGAAAATACACTAGACCAAGTATGCAAAAAAATAGAAGAAAGCAAATATGCAGGTGTATTAAATGATATTGCAGAAGAAGACATAGAACAAATAAAAAGTGGAGATTACATTAGCAAAATAGATAAATATTTTAAATTTTTCTATAATAAACAAGAAAGTATATTAGATTATTTAGACAAAAATTGTATTGTATTTTTAGATGAAATTTCTAAAATAAAAGCAAGATCAGAAAATATAATAAAAGACAGTGAAACAATATTAAAAGGATTAGTAGAAAAAAGAAAAATTCCAATACAAATATTGGAACAAACAATGAATTATATTCAAATAATAGATAAAACAAAAGAAAAACAAACAATATATTTAGAAAATAAAGAGATTGGATTCACAGACGTCCAAAGTATGCATGCAAAAAGAAACGGATATAGCTTTAGCTATAGGGAGGTC
>CAKPDW010000027.1 GCA_934149115.1 uncultured Clostridia bacterium | reverse complement strand
GGAAAAGGGATGAGAATGGATGGAGAGCAAGGCAAAAGCCCTAAAAAAACCGGAGGCGTACAAAGGTACGTCGAGGAACTTTTAAAGGGTGATAAACCCAGAGTCAAAAGGAAGTAAAAAGAGCACGAAAATAAAAGAAGGCACTGGAAAAGGGATGAGAATGGATGGAGAGCAAGGCAAAAGCCCTAAAAAAACCGGAGGCGTACAAAGGTACGTCGAGGATTTTTTATAGGGCTTTTAACACAGCACTCCGCCATTCTCATTCCTTTTCCTAAAATTCGCAATTCTTAGGAGTCCTAGGAAACGGAATAACATCTCTAATATTCTGCATACCAGTAATATACATCATCAATCTCTCAAAACCAAGACCAAAACCAGAATGAGTAATACTACCATATCTTCTCAAATCAAGATACCACCAGTAATCCTCCTTATTCAAACCAAGCTCAACCATTCTAGCCTCAAGCTTAGCCAAATCATCCTCTCTCTGGCTACCACCAATCAATTCACCAATACCAGGAACCAATAAATCAGTAGCAGCAACAGTCTTACCATCATCATTCTGTTTCATATAAAAAGCCTTAATTTCCTTTGGATAATCAGTAACAAAAACAGGTTTACCAAAAACAACTTCACTAAGATATCTTTCATGTTCAGTTTGAATATCAGTACCCCAAGTAACAGGATACTCAAACTTATCGTTATTTTTTTCTAATTCTTTAATAGCATCTGTATAAGAAATTCTACCAAAGTCAGAATTAGCAACCTGAGTAAGTCTCTCGATTAAACCAGGACTAATAAATTTATCAAAGAATTCCATTTCTTCTGGAACAGAAGCTAAAACATCTTTAATAACATATTTAAGCATATCCTCAGCCAAATCCATATCATCTTGTAAATCAGCGAAACAAAATTCTGGTTCAATCATCCAAAATTCTGCAGCATGTTTTACAGTATTAGAATTTTCAGCTCTGAATGTCGGTCCAAATGTGTAAACATTTCTAAAAGCAAAAGCATATGTTTCAACATCTAACTGACCACTTACAGTCAAATGAGCAGGACGTGCAAAGAAATCCTGAGAATAATCCATTTTACCATTATCATCTTTAGGCAAATCATTCAAATCAGCAGAAGTAACTGTAAACATTTCACCTGCACCTTCACAATCACTTGAAGTAATAATAGGTGTATGAACATAAACAAATCCACGTTCTTGGAAAAATTTATGAATAGCAAAAGAAACAGCTGAACGAACTCTAAAAGTAGCATTAAAAGTATTTGTTCTTGGACGTAAGTGAGAGATTGTTCTCAAATATTCAAATGAATGTCTTTTCTTTTGAAGCGGATAATCATTATCAGCTTGATTAAAAATTTCAACATTAGTAGCCTGAATTTCAAAAGGCTGTTTAGCATTTTCAGTTTTTACAAGAGTACCAGAAACAATAATTGAAGAAGATATAGATAATTTTTTTATATCCTCAAAATTATTTAACTTATCAGTAAAAACAACTTGTACATTTTTAAAAAAAGAACCATCATTTAATTCTATAAATCCAAAAGACTTAGAATCTCTAATAGTTTTAACCCATCCAGAGACTTTAATATTTTTTTCTATATAATCTTTTGTGTTACGATATAAATCTTTAATTAAAATAAAATCTTTGTTCATAAAAATCCCTTCCCATCTTAATAATACTAATATTATATAACATTTCTGTCGAAAAACAAGTAAAAAGAATAAATTTTATTTGCTAAAAGTCTTGAAAAAAAATAAATTTATGATAGAATTAAGAAAATTTGTTTGGTACGGAGGAAAATATGTACGCATATATAAAAGGAACTTTAGAAGAAAAAACAACTGATTCAATAGTAATTGAAACAGCTGGAATAGGATACAAAATTTATGTTTCAGAACACACAATGTCAAGGCTTGGAGAAATAGGAGAAAAAATAAAAATATACACACATTATCATGTAAGAGAAGACAACATCAGTTTATACGGATTTATGACAAATGAAGAATTAAAAATGTTTGAACTATTATTACAAGTAAGTGGAATAGGTGCAAAAACAGCAATAGCAATGCTTTCAAACATAACACCATCAAAATTTGCATTAGCAATAATATCAAATGATCTAAAAACATTAACAAAAATACCAGGCATAGGAAACAAATCAGCACAAAGAATGGTATTAGAATTAAAAGACAAATTAAAAACACAAACAGCAATTGAAGACAGTGGAGAAGAAATAGCAGAACAAAAAGATAACAGTGAATCAATAAATGAAGCAGGACAAGCACTTCAAATCTTAGGATACAACAAAAGCGAAATATCAAAAGTATTTGATAAATTTGCCACACACAATTTATCAACAGAAGAATTAATAAAAGAAGCACTTAAGCGCCTAGCAAGATAAAATATGATAAAATTCGGAAAAGAAACGAGTATTACAAGGCAAACAAGCGAAAAAATCGGAGGCATCGAAGCTTCTGGTATGGAAAAAGAAAAATAAAAAAAAGAGTAGATAAGAAAGTTTGAAAAGATTGCTCCAATTGTAAAGAGAATTTAACGCTTCAAAAGATTGAGTCAAATACAAGGCAAAATTAAATCAAAACACCGGAGCGTACATAGGTACGTGAGGATTTTTGATTTGATTTTAACGCAGTAGTTGTCCAATATTTTGAAGTGGATTTAGGAGGTAATGATGAACAAAGATAATAAACCACTAGCCTACCGAATGCGTCCCAAAAACCTCGACCAATTCGTTGGCCAAGAACACATAGTAGGCCAAGACAAACTACTATACAGAACAATAAAAGCAGACAGACTATCAAGCATAATACTATGGGGACCACCAGGATGCGGAAAAACATCACTAGCAAAAGTAATAAGCGAAACAACAAAATACCAATTCAAAAAACTAAACGCAGTAACATCAGGAGTATCAGAAATAAAAAACGCAATAACAGAAGCAAGCAACCCATTCATGAACCCATCAGGGAAATGCATACTATTCATAGATGAGATACACAGATTTAACAAACTACAACAAGATGCACTATTACCATATGTAGAAGACGGAACAGTAATACTAATAGGAGCAACAACAGAGAACCCATATTTTGAAGTAAATAAAGCCCTTATCTCAAGATCAATGGTAATAAAACTAGAACCACTAAAAAAAGAAGATATAATAAAAGTAATAAAAAACGCACTTACATCACCAGAAGGATTAGGAGAATATAATGTAAAAATCTCCGAGGATACAATAGAAAGAATTGCAGAAATATCAGGCGGAGATGTACGTACGGCATTAAATGGATTAGAAATTGCTGTACTTACAACAAAAATGAATAAGGAAGGGCAAATAGAAATAACAGATGAAATAGCAGCACAATCATTTAACAAGAAAAAATCAATGTTTGACAAAGATGGAGATAGTCATTATGACAATATTAGTGCAATGATAAAATCACTTAGAGGAAGTGATGCAGATGCAGCAGTATTTTATTTAGCAAGAGCAATAGAAGCAGGAGAAGATCCAATGTTTTTAGCAAGAAGATTAGTAATATCTGCAGCAGAAGATGTGGGATTAGCAAATCCAGAAGCTCTAGTCATTGCAACATCAGCAATGCAAGCAGTTGCAATGGTAGGAATGCCAGAAGGAAGAATTATTTTATCAGAAGCTGCTGTATATATTGCAAAATCAAAAAAATCAAATGCAACATATAATGCAATAAATAAAGCATTAGAAGATGTAAGAAATAAAGACACAGGTACAATACCAATGCACATAAGAAATGCACCTGTAGAACAAATGGCACAATTTGGATATAAACAAGGATATAAATATCCACACGATTATCCAGGACATTATGTTGAACAACAATATTTACCAGACAAAATGTTGGGAACAAAATATTATATTCCAGATGAAACAATAACAGATGAAAAAATTAAATAAAAATGAATATAAAAAAAGAATAAAGACAAAATATTAATATGAAGAATAAAATAATAGGAATAGTAGCTGGGCTAATAAGCGGATTATTTGGAGCAGGAGGAGGAATGATATTAGTGCCAGCTTTTTCAATTATAAATAAAATGGATGAAAAAAAGACAAGGGCAACATCAATATTTTGTATATTACCATTAGTTATAACAAGTTGTATTTTTTATTTTAAACACCAATATATAGAATGGAGACTAGGTATAAAATGTGCAATTGGAGGAGTAATAGGAGGAATGATTGGTTCAATCTTATTAAAAAAAATGGATGACAAAATATTAAAAATATTATTTACAGCATTTCTTTTATATACATCTATAAGAATGGTGATTTAAAATGGAAGTAATATTTGGCATAATTGCAGGAATAATTACTAGTCTAGGAATGGGTGGAGGAGCAATACTAATATTGTTGTTAACACTTTTTATGAATATTGATCAACACATTTCTCAGGCGACAAATTTAATATTTTTTATACCAACAGCAATTACATCTATAATAATAAATATGAAAAATAAACAAATTGATTTCAAAGTGTCAAAAGATATAATTATATTCGGAATTATAGGAACAGTTATAGGTAGCTATATAGCAGTCAGATTATCCAGCCAAAATTTAAAAAAATTTTTTGGAATTTTTTTGTTATTAATAGCAATATTTCAAATATATGAAATTTATACATTGTATATAAAAAAGAAAAAAACAAATAATAAAAATAGAGAAGAAAATAAAATAAAAAAATAGGAGGGTAAGTATATGAATTTTGTAAAAGGTGCTATATTAGGTACAGTAGCAACAGCTACTGCTATGATGATATATAAAGATATGAATAGAACAACAAAAAATAAAATGATAAAAAAAGGAAAACAATTTGCTAAAAAAGTAGGGGTAATTTAAAAATAAACACACAGTCCCTCAGGAAACTGAGGGACAAAGTTTACATATATTAAATTTTAAGATAATACGATTTAATTATCTTTTACAAGGACAAGGAAATTCTGGTTCACAAGGTTTTCCTTTTTGATGACAAGGGTCAAGTTTTGTACCTTTTAAACATCTTTTTTTATCAAAAGAACATTCATCACAAACTTTTATGTGTTTTACTTTGTCAACCCAAATTTGAATTTCATAATGTCTATCAGGGCAAAGAGGTCCAAAAACAAATTCTCCATTTTTATCAGAGAAAGTATGAGATACTGGACGTCTCTCTTTTTCGCCACAATCCATAACAACTTCGATTAATTTAACAACAGCATCACATATTGGTTCACCATGTCTATCTTTTAGAACACCATAAATAACGTTTCTGTCATCTTCGGGAACTATTATTTCCATATCAAATTGTTTACCTTTTTCAATGAAACCATCTACTTTAACAACAGGACATACATCTTTTTCTATTTCCATTATTTCTATCATTCCTTTATATAAATTAGCTTACGCTTAGTATATATTATGAAAAAAAGGAAAAAATGTGAGAAGAAAGCATATACTGTAAAAAGAGAGGTATAATTATGGCTGTTATAGGAATAATTGAAAAAAACAATAATATAATTGAAATGGAAAAGACATTAGAAAAATATAACATGAATAAAGAAAATATAATAATGATATCAGAAGAAAAAATTGAAAATATAAAAAACGTAAAATTTGATATTTTAGTAATCAATGATTTGATAAACAAAAATAGTCTATTATGCAAAATAATAGAAACAAGTAAATATTTGATTATTAATACAGACTACAAAGAAAATTTACAATTACTAAGTAAAATAGAAAATACACATGTAATAACATTTGGATTTAATAAAAGAGCAACAATAACAATAATAAGTAATGAAGATAATGAAATAATATTAGATATACAAAGAGAATTTGAGAATTTATGTTATGAAAAAATAGAAAGTCAAGAAATAAAATTAGAGAGAAAATTAGGGAAAAAGCACATTTATGAGGAAATTTCTATGAAAATTCTGACAATTTTAGCAAAAATATAAAGTTTTTATGTAGACAAAAGGAAAAATTTGTGCTATAATGTAGATGTTTCTAAAGAAAATTTAATATAATACCAAAAATAAACATTATATTAAATATAATTGCACATAAATTTATCAAATAAATTTAGCAAACAAAAAGACATGATATTAAAATACTATAGATAAAAAATAAGGAGGAAAAAAGAGTGGTTACAAATTTATTAGAAAATAACCATCTAGTATTAGTGGGAAAAGTTACAAGCGAAAAAACATATAGTCATGAGATATATGGAGAGAAATTTTACATATTTGATTTGGAAGTACCTAGATTAAGTTCAGCAGTTGATGTAATACCAATAACCGTATCAGAAAGATTATTAACAGGATTAGATTTAGAGATTGGAAAAAAACTATCAATAGAAGGACAATTTAGATCTTACAATAGCTATCAAAATGAAAGAAACAAGTTAATTTTAACAGTATTCGCAAAAGATATTGTAGAGCTTAAAGAAGAAAATAGTGAAGAAAATGATGAGGATAATAAAAAGACTGTAACAAACGAAGTTGTATTATCAGGATATGTATGTAAAAAACCAATATACAGACAGACACCATTTGATAGAGAAATATCAGATTTATTATTAGCAGTAAATAGAGCATATAATAAATCAGATTATATTCCTTGTATTGCTTGGGGAAGAAATGCAAGATTCTGCCAAAACATGGAAGTAGGAACAGAAGTAAAAATTGTAGGTAGAGTTCAAAGCAGAAAATATGAAAAGAAATTTGAAGACGGAACATCAGAAACAAGAGTAGCATATGAAGTTTCAATTTCAAGCATGGAAATAATTGATAAAAAAGAAGAAAAGACAGAGGAAGTTGGATAATCTAAATAAATTTTCTATACAATGATATATTATATAAGAGGAAGAACAACTAATAATTACATTGGTTGTTTTTTTTCATGTAATTATTGAATAAAATTTGACAGTTTGATATAATCCAGAATAGATATGAGGTGAAAATTATGATATTAAAAACAATAACTTTTAATATGTGTCATGGTGAAGGACTTGATGGTAAGATTGATGTAGAAAGACAAGCCAATTTCTTGAAAAAATATAAACCAGATATATTATTTCTGCAAGAAATAGATATGTATACACAAAGAGTATATTGCGAAAACCAAATATATGAATTTTCAAAAAATATTGAGTTACAATATAGAACAATGGGAATTAATATAAAATATAAAAACGGATATTATGGAGATGGTATATTATCAAGATTTCCAATTGAATATTCAACAAATTATTTAATGCCTTTAGTTGATAAATCAAACGAACAAAGAGGAATACTATGTAACAAAATATCATTTGGAACAACTAAATTAAATTTATTTTCAATACACTATCCAACAAATGAAGAAGAAAGAAAACTTGGAACAGAAGAATTAATAAATATAATTGAAAAAATAGACGAAAATGAAATAATTATAATAGGCGGAGACTTCAATGTAGGAGTAGAGAAAATAGGAAAACATGAGTATTCATTTAAACAAGATAAAATATACCCAGAATATGAAATGTTAAAAAAACATTTAAACAAAATAGAAAATAATGAATTAACATGGTTTTCTGAAAAAGGTTCTGGATGTATAGATACAATATTTTATTCAAAAAATATAAAATTAATAAAATATGAAACTATAAAAACAGAGTACTCAGATCACTCAGCAGTCTATGCAGAATTTGAAGTGTAAATCAAATACAAGAAGGGATAAAACAAAAAATGGAAAAGAAAGCAAAATTAGAAAAGTATAAATTTCATGTGATAATCGCAATAATGCTGATAATATATGGTATATCAATAGCACCTAAAGAATTACAAAATGATACATTTTATACAATAAAAGTTGGAGAATATATTACTCAAAACGGTATTGGAAATTTAAAAGAAGATCCGTTTTCATGGAATGAATTACCATATACATTTCCACATTGGTTATATGATATATCAATATATGGAATATATCATGTAGGTGGAATGTTAGGAATATATATATCTACAATTGTATTAACATGTATTTTAAGTTTAGCAATATATTTTACATCAAATAAAATTTCAAAAAATGCACCAATATCTGCAATAATCACATTTATAGCAATGTATTTAATGCAACCATATTTAGCAGCAAGAGCACAATTAGTTACATTTTCATTCATGGTATTAACAATATATTTAATAGAAAAATTCTTAGAAAAGGGAGAAAAAAAATATGCAATTGCATTAATATTGGACTCATTATTAATAGTTAACTTGCATATGGCAGTATGGCCATTCTTCTTTGTAATATTCTTACCATATTTTTTCGAATATGTAGTATCATGCAATATTTTTACTGTTGATTTGATTATAAAATTAAAAATATTCTGGGAAAAATATAAAGGTAAAGAAGGCTATCAAGAAAGAATATCAGAATTAGAAAAAAAGATTCAAGAAAATAAGATAAAGAGAAGTGAATTACAAAAAAATCCATATAAAATAAAAGTAACAAGAAATGATAATGTAAAAAAGCTTTTTTTAGTTGTAGTAATATGTGTATGTATGGGAATATTTACACCAACAGGTCTAACAACACCATATACTTATTTATATAAGACAATGTCAGGTAATACAATGCAAGTTATAAATGAACATATGCCATTAGACTTACAAGCAAATAAAGACTTTGTGGCATTTTTCATAATGTTTATAGTGGTGTTAACATTTATAGATATAAAAATAGATTTAAAACACTTATGTTATTATTTAGGAATTTTATATTTGGCATTAAAAGCACGTAGACAAGTTTCTATGTTTTTGGTTATATGCACTCCAATATTGTGTAAACTTATAGCCGAAATATTTGAAAAATATTCGCCAAAATTGCAAGACAAAATTATTTCAATAGTTAATAATTTTTATAGTAAAGTAGTTTTAATAACAGTAATAATCATTATAGGAATACAAAACTTTAAAACTAAAATTAATTTAAAATATTATAATAATGTTAATTATCCAATATATGCTTCAGAATGGATAAAACAAAATTTAGATTATAAAAATATAAAACTATTTAATGAATATAATTATGGAAGTTATTTATTATTTGAAGGAATACCAGTAATGATTGACTCAAGATGTGACTTATATACTCCACAATATAATACAAAAACAGGAAATCCAAAAGACGGAGAAGACATATTTATGGATGTACAAAATGTCGCAACAGGTGAAGCAAAATATGAAGAAATATTCGAAAAATACGGTGTTACACATGTAATAACATATAGCGATTCTAGTTTAAGTAAAAAACTTAAAACAGATTTAAAATATAAAAAATTATATCCAACAACAGAAGAAGAAAAAGAACAAGATAACCGATTTGTTATTTATGAAAGAATAGATGACGATAACGAAGAAAATACAATTGATACGAAATAGTAGAAAGGAATATGGAGTTGGAAAAAATATATGAAATAAAAAATGAAGGTGTTAGATTAGATAAAGCAATTGCAGAATTAGATTCAGATATATCAAGAATGATGATTCAGAAATTAATTGAAGATAATAAAGTTCTAGTAAATGGAAAAAAAGAAAAACCTTCATATAAAGTAAAAATTAATGATAAAATAAAAATAGAATTAGACCCACCAAAAGAAACAACATTAAAAGCAGAAGATATACCATTAAATATAATATATGAAGATAGTGATATAATAATCGTAAATAAAGAAAAAGGAATGGTAGTACACCCAGGAAATGGAAATCCAGATGGAACACTTGCAAATGCAATTATGGCAAAATGTAAAGACTCACTTTCAGGAATTGGTGGTGAAATAAGACCAGGAATAGTTCATAGAATAGATAAAGATACATCTGGAATTATAATAATAGCTAAAAATGATAAGGCACATATAAATATCAGTGAGCAAATAAAAGAACATAAAACAAAGAAAACATATTTAGCATTAGTGCGTGGAAATGTAAAAGAAAACGAAGCAACAATAGATATGCCAATAGCGAGAAGCAAAAAAGATAGAAAGAAAATGGCTGTTGACAAAGACGGAAAAAAAGCAGTTACTCATTTTAAAGTTTTAAAAAGATATAATGACTGTACTTTGTTAGAAGTAATCATAGAGACAGGAAGAACACATCAAATAAGAGTACATCTTGCAGAAATAGGATATCCTATAATTGGTGACTATACATATTCTAATGGAAAAAATAGATTCAATGTTGAAGGACAAATGCTCCATGCTTATAAGATTAAATTCAAACATCCAACTACAGATAAAGAAGTAGAATATACAGCAGAATTGCCAAAATATTTTAAAGATATTTTAGAAAAGCTAGATAAAGAATAATAAAAAGAAAGAGGAATAAAATTGGAAGAAAGATTACAAAAATATTTAGCAAATAGTGGAATAGCTTCAAGAAGAAAATGCGAAGAATTCATAATCCAAGGCAAAGTAAAAGTAAATGGAGAAATAAAAACAGAATTAGGAATAAAAGTAGATCCACAAAAAGATGTTGTCGAATTTAATCGGAAAAGTAGTAAAACCAGAAGAACAAAAAATATATATATTATTAAATAAACCTATAGGATATGTAACAACAGTCAAAGAACAATTCAGACGAGATAAAGTAACAGATTTAATACACATAAAAGAAAGAATTGTACCAGTGGGAAGACTAGACATGTATACATCTGGAGCATTAATCTTAACTAATGATGGGGATTTTGTATATAAAGTAACACATCCAAAAAATGAAATAACCAAAACATATACAGTAACTTTAAAAGGACAAGTTTCAGAAGAAGAAATTAATAAACTGAGAAATGGAGTAATATTAGATGATGGATTCAAAACTAGTCCAGCTAAAGTTAAAAAAATAATGGAAGACAAAGAAAACAATAAAACTAGATTAGAAATAATTATACATGAAGGAAAAAACAGAGAAGTTAGAAGAATGTGTGAAGCAATAGATAAAAAAGTTTTAGCATTACATAGAAGCAAAATAGGAACAATATCATTAGAAGGCTTACCAATAGGAAAATGGAGGTATCTAAAAGAAGAAGAAGTAAAAAAACTAAAAAAATAAAATACGAAAGATGAGGGTAAAAAATGAATTTTAAATACGAAGGAAAAAAAATGAATGAAGAAAAAGTAAATTGGATTCAAAATGAAGCCAAACCAGGAGAAATCTTAGAAGGAACAGTGAAAAATATTAAGCCATTTGGAGCTTTTGTAGAAATGAATAATGGCGTTATTGGATTATTACACATAGAAGATATTTCAGTTTCAAGAATAAAATCACCAGAAGAAAGATTTTCAATTGGACAAAATATAAAAGTTATGATAAAATCTGTGGACAAGGATTTGAACAGAGTAGATTTAACTCATAAAGAATTACTTGGAACATGGGAAGAAAATGTAACATCATACAAAGAAGGTGAAAAAGTTCAAGGAACCGTTAAAGAAGTTGAAAAACAAAAAAATGGTATATTTATTGAACTTAAACCAAACTTAGTTGGGCTAGCAGAGTACAAAGAAGGCTATGAATATGGACAAAAAGTAGATGTATACATAAAGAAAATAGTAAAAGACAAAAAGAAAATTAAGCTATTAATTGTGTCATAAAATTTGAAAAGAAAATTTTACTAAAAATTTTCGAACAAAAGAAAACGTCTAAAATAATAATTTAATTGGAGGTATGAAAATGGTAGAAGATGAGAAAATCAAAACAACAATCTCACCTTTCGCAATGAAAGAAGGAGAAATCAAAACTTTTGATGGAAAGGACGGATATGTTTCAATAAACCAAATAATTCATAGAATTAATTTAGGACATATCACAGAAATTCATTTTAAAATATTAGAATTAGTAAATGAATTTGAGTTTATGACATCAAGACAAATATATCAAATTTTAGTTCATAGAAATATTGATATAAAATCACAAGACAAATTAAATAATAAGCTAGAACAATTAATAAAAACAAAAATATTAACAAGATATTATTTTTCAAGCGAAGATGGAAAATGCATATATAGAGTATACTGCTTAGAAAAAATGGGAAAATATTTATTAAATTCTAGAAACATTGAATGTAAATGGCAACCAACAGACAATACAAAACCAGTATCAATGATAAAGAAAAGATTAGCAGGAAACCAAATTATAATCGCATATATGAGAAAAGTACAAGCATTTGATTCATATGTAGTAAAACCAGCAATAACAGCAAAACAAAGTGGAAAAATATTAAAAGCAAATGCAGGAGTTAAATTAACTAAAAATGGAATGTCTATTGATTTCTTATTCGAAGCAGTAAGGAGAGAAGAAGAATGGGAAAAGAAATTTGAAGAAAGAATGAGAATGTATAAAGAATTTTATGAAAATTTTGTCTCATTTGATTCAGGATATGAAAGAGCTCCACAATTTATAATAGTTGCAGAAGATGATAAACATATGATTGAAATCTTTAAAGTAATTGTAACAAAAGGACTAGCTTTTAATAATATGAAAATTTATTTTACACAAGACTTAAGTCAAAATGCTACAAAACTAGACAAATCATTAGTTGAATTTGGAACAGATGAAAATGGAAAATATAGAATGAATACAGTAGAAGTAAGATTATTAGGATAATAATTATTAAGAAAAAATGCATCTCAAAAAATAGAGAAATCTATTATTTTGAGATGTTTTTTTGTAATACCAGAAATAAAGTTGCATAGAATTAAGCATGACAACCTTAAATAATTTAAAAGAAAATCAAATATGTAAAGTAAAGTCAATAAATGTGATAGGGGAATTGAAATATAGATTATTAGATATGGGAATTATACCAAACACAAAAATAAAGCTAACTAAAAAAGCACCATTAGGAGATCCTCTCCAAATAGAAGTAAGAGGCTATAGTTTAAGCATTAGAAAAGAAATTGCAGGAAAAATAGAAGTAGAGGTGATTACATGATTTTAGCTTTAGTAGGAAATCAGAATTGTGGAAAAACAACCATATTTAATCAAATAACAAATATGAAACAGCACGTAGGAAATTTTCCAGGAGTTACAGTTGAAAATATAATTGGAGAAGTACCAAAACAAAACAACTGCAAAATAGTAGATCTCCCAGGGTTATATTCGCTAAATACATATACATCAGAAGAAAAAGTAACAAAAGATTTTTTATATAAAGTAAAGCCTGATGTGATAATAAATGTAGTAGATGCAACAAATTTAGAAAGAAACTTATATTTGACAATGCAATTAAAAGAAACTGGAATTCCAATGGTTATAGCACTTAATATGTTAGATGAAGTAGAAAAAAACAAAGGAAAAATACAAGTACAAGAATTATCCCAAAGACTTCAACTACCAATAGTAAAATTAAAGACAGTAACAAAAGAAGAAACAGATGAATTAATTCAAGAAGCGGTGCGAAAAAAAAGAAGGTACATTCTAACAACACCAAATTTAAAACAACAAAATAAAATAAATGAAAGATATAGAGACATTGAAAGAATATGCAATAATGTAGTAAAAATGCCAAGAGATATTTCGCAAAAAATTTCACTTAATTTAGATAAGATATTAACAAATAAATTTTTAGGACTGCCAATTTTTTTCTTTATAATGTATGTTATTTTTAATTTAACATTTAATATAATAGGAAATTATTTTACAGAATTATTAAATCAAGGAATTGAAATTGTTTCCAAAATAATAATAAGATATTTCGAAATGCATGAATATAATCAAATAGCAAAAAGCCTGATAACAGAAGGTATATTAAATGGAATAGGAAGTGTAATTAGTTTTTTGCCAATTATCGTAACACTATATTTTTTCTTGTCAATATTAGAAGACAGTGGCTACATGACCAGAATAGCTTTCATAATGGATAAACCATTAAGTAAAATAGGATTATCTGGGAAAAGTATTGTACCAATATTATTAGGATTTGGATGTTCAGTTCCAGCTATACTTTCAATCAGAACAATTCAATCAAAAAGAGAACGAGAATTGAGCTTAATGCTAGTTCCATTTATAAGTTGTTCTGCTAAAATTCCAATATATGCAATATTCGTATCAATATTTTTTAAAGAAAACTCAGCATTAGCAATGACTACACTATATGGAATTGGTATAATTATAGGAATAATAATAACAGCTGTAACAAGTAAAAAAGAAAAAAATAGTGAAGGAACATTTATAATGGAATTACCAAAGTATAGAATTCCATCATTGAAAAATACATGGTATTTAATGTGGAACAAAACAAAAGAATTTTTGATTAAATCATTTTCAGTAATATTTATAGCATCATTAATAATATGGTTTCTAAAAAGTTTTAATTCAGAGTTAATATATGTTCCAGAAAGCCAAAGTATGCTAGCAATGATAGGGAAAAAAATATCATGCATATTTAAGCCACTTGGATTTTCAGATTGGAGAATAGTAACATCAATTATAGTAGGTATTTCAGCCAAAGAGGCAATATTAAGTACATTAAGTGTATTAACAAATTCAAATCCGACCGTATTGCCAGTTGTGCTAGAAAATATATTTACTAGAAGTTCAGCAATAAGCTTTCTAATATTTATATTGATATACACACCTTGTATAGCAACAATAGGAATAATAAAAAAAGAATTTGGAATAAAAAAAGCAGTAAAAATAGTAATTAATCAATTTTTTATTGCATATATAATTTCTTTTTTAATATATAAAATAATATAAAGAAAAAGCGGACTTAAATATTGAAGTGAACTCAAAAAATGTCCAATTTTTTGGGTTCAGTACATATTTGTCCGCTCGTATTTTACATTTTACTTTTAATTTTCTTCAATGCTTTTGCTAGCTGATCAGGACAAGAAGTTCCACGCATTCCACATTGAATTCCATCCAATTTAGCAATTACATCATTAATATTTTTTCCTTCTACTAATGCAGAAACTGCTAAAGTGTTTCCAGGGCATCCACCAACAATCTTAACAGATTTTATAATTTCTCCATCCATAACTATAACAAATTCGCTAGAACACACCCCAGAAGGTCTATATCTAAATTCCATCAAATCACTCCTTTCAAAAATGTTAAAAAAATTATAACAAAAAAAGACACAATATACAATTATTTTTAGAAAAGCAAAAATAATTATACATTATTTCACATAAAATTCATAAATTAGAAATATAATATCCAAAGAAAAATATAAATAAATCAGTTAGAAATAAGGGGGTAATTATGGAAATAGGAAAAGTTCTAAAAAAGACTGGATACACTTCAATAATAACATCAATAATACTAGGTGCTCTGGGATTAGTTATGTTTCTATATGCAGAAGCAACACTAAAAGTAATCGCATGTATACTAGGAGCAATACTAATAGTAACAGGAATAATAAAAATGATAGGATATTTTACTGAAAAAGGAAGTTATGATTTATTTAATTATCAATTAGTATATGGAATTATAAGTATATTATTTGGATTAGTAATGATTACACATACAGAAACATTAGGGAATTTTTTAGGAATAGTACTTGGTATTTGGATAATATATAGCAGTTTAATGAGATTTGGTTTATCTTTAAAATTGAAAGCATTTGAATCAAGTTCATGGGTTCCAATGCTAATAATTGCAGTATTAATGATGATATGTGGAATTTATATTTTATTTACACCAGGATTAATAATTGCAACATTAGGATTTATAATACTAGCATACTCAATAATGGATATAATTGAAGGAATTGCATTTATAATAAATGTAGATAAATTAGAAAAATTAAATTAAAAAATTCTGTAAAAGCTATTAGTTATAAATACTGACTAATAGCTTTTTAAAAATAAAAATTAGATAAAAATATTAAAATTTAATATTAATTTAATGAAAATTAAATATTATAATAACAATCAAAAAGAAGGGGGGATAAAATAGAAATAGAAAGGACTGATGATATGAAAATAGAAAATGAAAGAGAAGCAGACCTGATAAAAGCTGCAAGTTTAATGAAAATAGAACAAAAATTAGATAAAAGAACAAACGAATTTGAAAAAATTATGCTAATATATAAATCTGCACTAAAAGTACTTAGAACAAAATTTGATATTTTAAATGAAGAATTTAATAAGTTTTGCGAATACAATCCAATAGACCATATAACAGAAAGAGTTAAATCGCCAGATAGTATTATCGAAAAAATGCAAAGAAAAGAACTTGAACTAAATTATAAAAATTTAATAGAACAAGTAAACGATATAGCAGGAATGAGAATAATATGTTCATTTAAGGATGATGTATTCAAGTTAGTAAAAATAATAGAAAATTTTCATGAAGTTGAAATATTAGAAAGAAAAGATTATATTACAAATCCAAAACCAAGTGGATATGCAAGTTATCATCTTATAGTAAATGTGCCCGTTACATTTCAAGACAAAACAATATATGTAAAAGTAGAAATACAAATAAGAACAATTGCAATGGACTTTTGGGCAAGTTTGGAACATAAATTAAAATATAAAAAAGAAATAAATAAAAAATCATCTAAAGAATTAGTTAATATAGCAAAAACTATTTCAAAACTAGATGACAAAATGATGCAAATAAAATGCAATGTGTAATAGAACAATATTAGAAATTTATAAACAGGAAACCTACCTTGTTAAACGATTATATTTAACAAGGTAGGTTATTTTTATATAATAAGCTTTTCAAAATCCGCATATGAACAAAAATATGGACTTAAAAAGTTATAAAAAGTGAAAATGCCATTAATGACCACTTTTGTTCTAGCAGTTTAAATTTTTCCGAGAAACTAGATAAATTGTATATTTTTGGTTGACAAGCCTAAAATACCGTAGTATAATAATAGGGCGTAAGATAAAGCGATGAAGCAGGATGTGGCTACACAGAGGTTTATATCTGTGGAGGGAACTCTTGCAGAGTATGTCTTGGCTTAGACCGGGCGATAAGTTTGATAAAAGCACACTTATCCAGGATACAAAAGAAATGATGTAACTTGGATTTATATATGGAGTATAAAGAAACACCAGGGTGCGTTTTAAACTTGCCGTTACATTTTATAAGGAGGGAAAACAATGGCAACATCAAACCAAAACGTAGGAAGCGAAAAAATCAGAATAAGATTAAAAGCTTATGACTTCGTAGT
>CAKPDW010000026.1 GCA_934149115.1 uncultured Clostridia bacterium | reverse complement strand
TGCTTTCTTCCGAATCTGACGAGGTTCATAGCTTTTCATCGAATCATACTCTCCACTCAAAAGCTATCACTTATACCATATTGGTATTATATACTGATATTTGAGTTTTATCAAGTACTTTTATTCACTTCTTTTGAAAATTATATTTGAAAAGTCTGTTATTGTTTTGTCTGTTGATCCTTTTTCCTTAAAATCATTTGCTGGCAAATCTATTGTTAGCTTTCCTTTATATTTTTCTTTTTCATTTACTTTTAAAATTATGTCCATTGTTAATTTTTGCTTTATATCTTCTTCTTTTATATTAGCTTTTTCTAATAATTGTCCATTGTATTGAATTTCTTCATCTTCATTTGAAACATATTTGCCTATATCTTGATTACTTACTCTAAAGGCTATCATACCTCCATCTTGGCAAAATTCTTGTTTTTCCATGTTGTCTAATGTATCCGCTACATATTCAAATCCGTTTTCTGAACAGTCTTTTGTGCTATTTTTGTATAGTGCTTTAAAATCATTACTTGTTGGAAGAAGTATTTGTGTGTTTCCTATTTCTTTTGCTTTTTCTATTTGGATATTATTTATTTGTATACTCTCTATTTTTTTATTAAATTTTTCATTTTTCTTAAAGTATATGTATATATCATTATCCTGCTCTAAATTTAGATTCCATAATGATTCTCCTGCTTCACTTTTGGCATTTAATGTACTCTTTATTATCAATTTATCTAATTCAACTGGTAATGTTTTTTCACCTTCAACATTATATCTTACCATTAATAAGATTGATACTGAAATAGCAACTAGTAAAAATATAATGAATACATATTTTTTTAATACACTTTTTTTTCTTTCTTTTTCCATTATTTCTCTTTCCTTTTATTTTTATTTCTTAGGAATTTGAAGAAATCTTGTAATATTTTTTTACATTCTTCTTCTAATATTCCATATTCAACTTGTACCTCATGATTAAATTTATGATCTTTAAGTAAGTTTAGAACTGATCCACAAGCTCCTGTTTTGGCATCCATTGCTCCTATATATACTTTTTTTATTCTTGCTTGGATTATTGCACCTGCACACATTGGGCATGGCTCTAAAGTTGTATACATTTCACAATCTGATAATCTCCATGCTCCTATTTTCTTGCTTGCTTTTTTTATTGCTCTTATCTCTGCATGCTCAGTTGTATCTTTTTTTATTTCTTTTAAATTATATGCTCTTGAAATTATTTTACCATCTTTTACTATGATTGCTCCTATAGGAACCTCTTCTTTTTCATAGGCTTTTTGTGCTTCTTTCAAGGCTTGTTTCATTAATAGCTCTTTTTCTTCCATTTCTTTTCCTTTTTTTATTTGTTTATGTATTTTATCATATTTTGCTAATTTCAGCAACTTTCTGCTATCTAATATTTATGTTACTTTCATGGAAAAAAATTCGACTTGATTAAGCCGAATTTTCAAAAAAATATTTTATACTGGTGCACTTAGAGGGAATCGAACCCCCGGCCTCTCCCTTAGGAGGGGAGCGCTCTATCCTACTGAGCTATAAATGCGTTTCCAGGCAAGTTCTTTTTCTTGCCTTTTTATTATGCATTTAATTTTTCTACTATTTCATCAACATCTATTCCATGTACTGCACATGCTTCTTCTATTGTTTCATCATGTGCTGCCATGCATCCTAAACAATGCATACCTGCTTCTAAAAGAATTTCTGCTTTTTCTGGGTGTTCTTCTAATAATTTTCCAATTGTTGTTGTTTTTTCTATCATTATAAGCCCTCCTTTTTTTTATCTTTTTTATTTTAGCATATTTTTTCAAAAAAGTATAGACAAATTTAATTTTTTGTTGTATTATTTGTTCACAAATAAGATTTTTCTTATTTGGCTGTTTTATCTAATTTAAAAATTCATTACTATTCTAGAAAGGAATTGTATGAATTTTTTAATCAATTTATTTTTTTTCACTTTTTTAATTCAAATATTTTTAATTTTATTTTTTGTTTATTCAATTTTTGATTTTATTTTTGCTCAATCAAAACAAGGTTTTAAGCTAAACATTAAAAAAAATTTTAAATGAAATTTTTATATAGAATATTTTTTGTTTTCCATTTTTCAATAGTTTTTTTACTTATTATTTTAATTTATTTTTACCCGATTTTTACTTCTGATTCAATATGTATTCCATTTTCAATTAGTCATTTTAATATTTGTGAAAAATATCCATTTGAATGGTTGTGGATAAAAAGACTTTATATTATATTTTCATTTGTTTTATTATTGTTTGTTATAAACAGAATTTACTCTCTAGGATTGTTTTTATTAAAATCCATTCCTAGTTCTTCTTCAAATATTACCATATTGGAAAAAAATTTTGATGATTTATCCTTATTTCTTGGGAAAAATTCTGAAAATCAAAATATTAATATTCCCATTTCTGGATTATATCAAAATTCTTTAATTACAGGTTCTATCGGTTCAGGAAAGACATCTTCTTTACTATATCCATTAACTGAACAATTATTATCTTTTAATTTTTCTCATAAACATGAATCAGCATTTTTAATTTTAGATGTTAAAGGTAATTATCATAAATTTGTGAAAACTATATGCATGAAAAATAAACATATTCGTGATCTTTTTATTATCAGTTTAAACGGTTCAGTTACTTATAATCCTTTGGATAAACCTAATTTGAAACCACACGTCTTAGCCAATAGACTAAAAAATATATTGCTTCTTTTTAGTCCACAACAGACTGAGTCTTTTTGGTTAGATAAAGCTGAACAGATTTTAGCTGAAACAATTAAGCTTTGTCGTATTTATAATGATGGATATGTTACTTTTACTGAAATACATAAAATTATTATGGATGCTTCTTATTATCAAGAAAAAATTGATTATTTGCGAAACTTGTTTTATAAAAATTTATTAGATTCTGTTCAAATTCAAGATTTAATTTCTTGTATCTCTTTTTTTGATAAAGAATTTTTATCCTTAGATGAAAGAACTCTATCTATTTTAAGATCAGAGATTTCAAGAATAACTAATATCTTTGTATCTGATGCTGATGTTTCTAAAATATTTTGTCCAGACAAAAGAAACATATCTTTTCCCGGTTTTAAGTATCTTTTAAAAAATCATAAAATACTTGTTTTAGATATGAATATTTCTATGTATTCGTCATTGTCAAAATTCATTGCAGCTTATTTAAAAATCGATTTTCAATCAGAAGTTTTGCAACAATTATCTGAATTAGAAACTCCTTATCCTTCTTGTTTTATATGTGATGAATATCATGAGTATGTTACAAAAAATGATGTCGATTTTTTTGCTCAGTCAAGAGAAGCAAAATGTATTAATATTGTTGCTACTCAATCTTATTCTTCCTTACTCAATTCTATAAAAGATAAGGTTTGTACTAATGTTTTAATTCAAAATCTAGTTAATAAATTCTGGTTTAGAACAGATGATTCTTTTACAATCGAAGAAATTCTAAAGCAAACAGGAAAAGAGAATAAAACAATAACTTCTCATTCTATATCTGAAAATGCCAGACAAACTACGTATAATCCATTTTTTAATTCTTTCTTTTCCAAAGATTCTAATATTTCTGAAAGCATTAATACTTCTTATCAAAAAGACTTTATTTTTGACTCCAGTTTTTTTACACGAAATCTTTCAACTTTTTCTTGTTTAGCTTTTTTATCTACAGGTTCTTCTATTTTACCTTTACAAAATTTATCACTTGTTCCATATTTTAAAAGAAAGGATGTGATTTGATGAAATCAAAAAAAATTATTTTTTCCTTATTTTTATTTACTGTTTTTATTTTAATTTTAGTACCTAATTCTTTTGGTGCTTCTTATCCGAAATTAATTTCTACTTTGAACTCGGCGTTTGAAAAAATAGAATCATGGATTATAAAAATATCAACTCCTGCAGCTGCAATCTCTATTGGTTCTGGCATTCTCATGAAAAAATTCAGCTTTGGTGATGAAGAACGTATTCGTACAGGAAAAAGGCTTATTCGTGGTTCTTTGTTTTCATATGGTTTTATTTTATGTATGGATTTAATTTTATCAACTATTAATAATTTATTAAGTTAGGAGGCTTTATGCAATATGAAAATTATCCAGAGATTGTAAACAATCTTATTTCTTCATTAATAAATTCTTTACTTACTTCTCTGGATTCAAATATTTTTTCTGTTTTAGATGAGCTTGCTTTTATAAAATCTTCTTCTATAACAGATACGTATTTTAATTCTTTTTTTACTAAGCAATTTAATATTATTACTTTATCAGAAATACTTCTTTTTGGATTTTTGCTCTACTATGCTATAAGTTATCTTTTTTCATTTTTAACTTGCTCCCATTTTCAAAAGCCTTTATCTTTTGTATCAAGATTGTTTTTTTCAGCACTACTTATCCACTTTTCATTACCTATCTGTGAAAAAGTTTTAGATTTCTTTTTCTTAATTACATCAATTTTAAGAACACTCGGACACTATATTTTTTCTGTTGATTTATCTTTCTCTTTGCTATATGAAAAAATCATAAACTTATTTTTTGCTAATCTTTCTTCTCCATTCAAATTCTTTTCTTTTGATGGAGTTCTCAAATCTTTCTTATCTTTCGGTTTTGTCAATCTATTGTTTACATATTCAATTAGATTTGTTTTCATTAAAATTCTCGTATTGCTTTCACCAATTGCATTTTTATCCTTATGTTTAGATCAATCTATATGGATTTTTAAAATATGGCTCAAAAACCTTATCTCTCAACTATTTACTCAGATAATTATTTGCGTTATCCTATTTATTATTTTTTCTTTGAGTAGTACAACTAATCCAATTATTACTAAATTACTTTATGTTGCCTCTGTTGTATGCTTAATGAAAGCTAGTTCATTTGTAAAGGACTTTTCTTCTGGCTTTACAACTGATGTTTCTTCTTCTTTTTCATCAATAAAAAGTTTATTTTATTAATTTAGGAGGTTTTATGATATTTATTTTTCCAAAAAATTATGATTTTTCGTTCAAATTTTTAGGGTTATTTAGTTATTCTTCAATATTTTTAAATATTATCTGGGGAATGCTTGTGTATTTTATAGTTTCTTTTCTTTTCGGCTCTTTTATAATAAGATTTTATACTTTTACATTTTTGTTTCTTCCTTTTTTTCTTTTTTCTATTTTAAATAAATCCAATGAAAATATTTTTTTCGTATGTATTTATTTAATAAGATATTTCACTCGTCCTAAGGTGTTTTTTTATGATAAAAGATTTTAACTATTCTTGTAAATATATTATTTTGATGATATAATTTCATAAGCTTTATGGATTTTTTCAATAAGATTTTATAGTATTTTATTACTTGGAGGTTGTTATGAAATTAGATCAAAATGATAAATCTATCTTATTCTCAAACACAGAAATTCCTGATGTTTTTTTTACAGAATATCTTCCTTGTGCTGATGGAGATTATATAAAAGTTTATTTATACATTTTATTCTTATCAAAATATGATAAAGACATAAAAATAAATGATTTATCTAAAAAATTAGCGCTTCCTCTAAAAACAATCCAAGAAGCTTTTAAATATTGGGAAAGTGTTGGCGTACTTATAAAAAAACATACTGGATATATTTTGGTAAATCTACAAGAAGTTGAATTATTGAAAGTTTATTCACCAAAACTAACATCTTCTCCTGAGGATATTAAGAAAAACGCTAAAAATCAATATCGTGCTAAAGCTATTGAAAATATAAATAATCAATTTTTTCAAGGAATTATGTCTCCTTCTTGGTACAGTGATATTGATATGTGGTTTAAAAAATATAATTTTGATGAACAAGTTATGTTGGCTTTATTTAATTACTGTTTCGATCATTCAGCTCTCCATAGAAATTATATTCAAGTTGTTGCTGATGATTGGTATAAAAATAATGTTCGTTCTTTTTCTGATTTGGATAAATATTATGAGAAAAAAGAAAAAATTTCTTCTGTAAAGAAATCAATTATAAAAAAACTTGGCCTTCATAGGAATTTAACTATATATGAAGATGCATATGTAGAAAAATGGACTATTGATTATGGGTATTCTATGGAAATTATCGAAATTGCATTAAAAAAGTCTACTTCTCGTACAAATATAAATTTTGAATATCTTAACACAATTATTACTGATTGGCACAATAGAAATTTAAAAAGTGTTTCAGAGATTCAAGAATATATTAAAAATAATAAGCAAAAACAAGAAAAGATTAAAGATTTGAAAAAACAAACTAACTATAACAATTCTAATCAACGTAGTTATACTAATTTTGATAATCTTTATGCAAATAAATAAATTTTAGAAAGGATTTTATGGATAATTCAATTTTAAAACAATTATTAACTGAATATGATTCAAAAAGATTACACGCTTTAGAAGAATTAGAAAAGCGAAAAAAGGTTTTAAGTGAATCTTCGCAAGAATATGCCAAACTAGAAAAAGAATTACATTCTATTTCTTTAGATTCTTTAAAATCTATGTTATCTTTATCTTCTGATGAAAAAGATAAAAAAATTAAATTACTTGAACAGAAAACTGCTTATATTACTGCAGAAAAAAATAAATTATTAAAATCTCTTAATTTACCAAGTGATTATTTGTCACCTCATTTTGATTGTTCAATCTGCAATGACACTGGTTATGTTGGAAATTCTTTATGTTCATGTATAAAACAAAAAATTTATGATATTGAATATAATAAAGCAAATATCGGAAATATCAAATTTGAAAACTTTGATAGCTTCAAATTTGATATCTATTCTAATGAACCTAATCCCGCTTTATATCATTCTCAATATTCACCTAGAGAAAATATTGAAAAGATTTATCAAATAGCAAAGTCTTTTGTTAAAAATTTTGATTCAGATAAAGAAAAGAATCTAATGTTTTTAGGACCTACTGGTTTAGGAAAAACTTTCTTATCTAATTGTATTGCAAAAGAAGTTCTAGACTCTGGTAAAACTGTTTTATATCAAACAGCTCCTGTAATGTTAGATGGTATTATACAATCTCGTTTTGATAAAAACTCATCTGTTATAAACAATATCTTAAATGTTGATTTATTAATAATTGATGACTTAGGTACAGAAACAATGAATAGTATGAAATTCACTGAATTATTTACAATTATTAATTCTAGATTATTAAATCAATCAGCAAAAATTACTAAGACAATTATTTCTACCAATATGGATTTAAAAGATATATTCTCTGTATATAATGAACGTATTGGTTCTCGTATTGTTGGCAATTACAATATTTGTAGATTTTTTGGTGATGATTTACGTTTAGCTAAAAATTTAAAATAATAATAACTTTTAAAACAAAAACAAAAACGAAATTGAAGATATTCTCAATTTCGTTTTTGTTTTATATATTATTACTTTATAAAATTATTATTGTTTTAGATATATTCTTTTATTCGTTTTTAGCGTCTTTTTTCGCGCACGAAATTTGTTTTACAAATTTCTATCAATTATTATAGAACAAATCTGAAAATTTTCAATTTTCAGTCTTTACTCTACTCTTTATATTTTTCTATAAAATTGAAATTTTCTGTGCAATTTTTTATATAATAGAAAAGTCAGAATGACTTTCCTATTATATAAAAAAATATCGAAAAGTTTATACTAACTTTTCGATATTTTTAATGGACTTTATATCATTTCTTTACATTCTTCAGAGATTTTTTCTACACTTACAACTTTTCCTTCATGTGTTCTCATCAATGTAACACCTTGCGTTGATCTTCCTAATACACTAACTTCTTCTACTTTTAGTCTTATTATTGTACCATTTGCTGTAACCATCATTATATCGTCATTGTCATCAACTATTTTGATTCCAACTAGTTCACCAGTTTTTGGAGTTATTTTATATGTTATTACACCTTTTCCTCCTCTGATTTGAACTCTGTATTCGTCAAGCTCTGTTCTCTTTCCAAATCCATTTTCTGTAATTGCTAATAATGTAGCTGAACTGTTAGCTATTATTGACTCCATACCAATAACGTCATCATCTTTATCAAGTCTAATTCCTATAACACCTTGTGAAACTCTACCTACTGAACGTACATCTTTTTCATCAAATGTTATACACATACCTTTTCTTGTTACTAAAACAACATTGTCTTCTCCGTCTGTTAACCTTACTCCTATTACTTCGTCTTCGTCTTTTAAATTAATTGCTTGTAATCCAGTTTTTCTTGATGAATCATATTCTTTCAATGCTGTTTTCTTTATTAGACCTTTCTTTGTTGCAAACAATAAATATTTTCCATCTGCAAAGTTTTGAATTGGCATAATCGCTGTAACTTTTTCATCTGCATCTAGACTTAATAAATTTACTATGGCAGTTCCTTTAGCTGTTCTTCCAGCCTCTGGTACTTCATATCCTCTTAATCTATATAATTTTCCTTTATTAGTAAAGAATAATAAAGTATCATGTGAAGATGCTGTAAATATTTCTTTTACAAAATCTTGATCTCTTGTAGTCATTCCAGTTATTCCTTTTCCGCCTCTCCTTTGACTTTTAAATGTGTCTATTGGTGCTCTCTTTATGTATCCGAATCTAGTTAATGCTATTACTACTTGTTCTTCTTTTATAAGATCATCTAAATCAATTTCTCCTTCTGCTGCTACAATTTTTGTCTTTCTTTCATCTCCAAATTTCTTTTTCATTTCTAGTAATTCTTCTTTTATTATGTCATATACTAATTTTTCATTTGCAAGTATTTCTTTTAAATGTGCAATTAATTTCATTAAGTTTTCATATTCTTCTTCAAGCTTTTCTCTTTGCAATCCTGATAAACGTTTTAATTGCATATCCAATATTGCTTGTGCTTGAATTTCTGTTAACTTAAATCTTTCCATTAATCTTTCTTTTGCATCATCATAAGATGATCTAATAATTTGAATTACTTCATCAATATTATCAATTGCAATAATTAAACCTTCTAATATATGAGCTCTTGCTTCTGCTTTATCTAATTCAAACTTTGTTCTACGCAATACTACTGTTTTTCTATGATTTATATAGTGTTGCAAACAATCTTTTAATGTTAATACTTTTGGTTCACCATTTACAAGTGCTAACATAATTACACCAAAAGTAATTTGCATTTGTGTATTTTTATATAATTGATTTAATACAACTTGTGGATTTGCATCTCTTTTTAATTCAATTACTATTCTTACTTTATGTTCTCTATCTGACTCGTCTCTTATATCAGAAATACCTTCGATTCTTTTGTCTCTTGCTAATAAAGCAATATTTTCAATTAATCTAGCTTTATTTACTTGATATGGCAATGCTGATACAACTATTCTTCTTTTGTTTCCTGACATTTCTTCAATTTCTGCTTCTGCTCTTACTGCAATTTTTCCTCTACCTGTCGTATATGCCGATTTTATTCCTTCTCTCCCTAGAATTATTCCTTCAGTTGGAAAATCAGGTCCCTTTATTACTGTCATTAATTCTTCATTTGTAACTTCATTATCATCTATAACCTTAATAGCTCCATCTACCACTTCTGATAAATTATGTGGGGGTATATTTGTGGCCATTCCTACTGCAATTCCTGATGATCCATTTATTAGAAGTGCTGGTACTTTTGCAGGTAAAACAACAGGTTCTTGTAGTCTGTCATCATAGTTTGGCATAAAATCTACTGTGTTTTTTTCGATATCAACAAGCATTTCTTCTGCTATCTTTTCCATTCTGGCTTCAGTATACCTCATTGCTGCTGCTCCATCACCATCAATTGATCCGAAATTTCCATGACCATCAATCATTGTATATCTTTGTGAAAAGTCTTGTGCTAATCTGACCATTGCATCATATACTGATGAATCTCCATGTGGATGATAACGTCCAAGTACTGATCCAACTGTATTTGCACATTTTCTGTAAGGTTTATCTGATGTTATTCCATCTTCGTACATTGAATATAGAATTCTTCTATGTACTGGTTTCAACCCATCTCTTACGTCTGGCAATGCTCTTGAAACAATTACACTCATAGCGTAATCAACATAGGCTGTTTTCATCTCTGCTTCGATGTCTCTTTCTATTATTTTTCCTTCTTGCTTGTCCATTTAAAAACCTCTTTTCTTTCTTGTTTAATACTCTTGTATTATACTAAACAGTAAGAAATTATGCAAGTTTTTTGCCTTCTATTTTATTTTTTCAAGCAATATTTTTTCATTTTCTGTTAGGTTTTCTAAACTTCCTTTTTCTTCTATATATTTTTGTATTTTTTCTAAATTTCTTGCTTCATTTATTATTGTTTCTATTGTTAAATTCTTATTTAATTTTTGCTTTATTTTTTTCATATTTTTTTCCATTTCACTATAGTCTTCTCTTTTGTAACTTTCTTTCCACTCTTGGCAAAGTTCACTTAAATTTTCTAAACTGTATTCATTTATTTTATAATAACCTTCTAATTCGTTTTCTAATGAGTTTAATATTTCTTTTTTCCCTGTTTTTATAAGATTATATGTACTTTTACTTATCTTCTTTTTATTAACTAATGACTTTAGTACTTTATCTATAATATCTGATGCTCCGTCTAATATTCCATCAGTCTGTACTAATCTCTTAATTTGCTCAACAGTTTCAAATTTACCTGTAAAGATTCCTTGAATACTTTTTCCTATATCTTCACCTTTATTTATAATCTCCTGTATTCCTTTAGAAAATCCTTCTTGCACGAATTTATCTTTTATATCAAGAATATCATCCTCTATAAAATCAGGTAATATTGCTTTTAGGCCTATCTCAAGTCCTGCATTTGCAATTGTATATAATCCTTGGGCTTTATCATTTGTTTTTTGTAAATTTTCAATTATATCCAATTTTTTCTCCTTTACGTATTTAACAATTTTTTATAAAAATTTGATTTTCTTTTTGTATATTTTATAATTTGATTTTTTTCTGTGTATGGAATTAATTCCATTGTTGTTTTCTTTATATTGTTATTCTTTAGTATTATTTGATTTAATATTATTTTTACTTTCAACATACATATTTTCCAATGTTCATCATATATTTTTAATAGATTATCTGAAATTTTCATGTTTTTAATATTTTTTTCTATTATAAAAAATATTAAATCTGCAATTTCAAGTATTTTTTGATTTACTTCAAAAAAACATTCTGTACTATTAACTATTATTATGTAATCAAATTTTTTCTTTAGTTTTCTTAATTGATTTTCGATATTCTCAATACTGTTTTTTTTACCATGATTAAATAAGATTTCTTTTGCTTTTTTTATTTGAATTTGTGTTGATTTTTCTAATATTTTTTCTATTTCAATATTTAATATGTCTATATTAATTAATAATACTTTATTTTCTTTATTCGTTATTGCATTTAATATGTCTATTGTTGTAATTGTTTTTGAGATACTTGGTATTCCTGTTATTGAAATTATCTTTCCTCTTATATCTTTTCTTATGCCTCTTTTTTTATTTAATATATTTTTTATTGCATTTTTTTCTTCTTTTTCTAATAAAATCTTTTTTAATACCGCTATTTCTTTTTCTAATTCTTCTGTATAATTTTCTTTCTTTATTATTTGTTTTATTTTTTCAACTGTAATTTCTCCATTTTGATATACTTTATATACTAAATTTTGTAAATACTTTTTATCTTCTTTTGGTGATTTTTCTGTAAAAAGAATTATTTTTACATTTGATATTCTCTTTATAAAATCTATTATTTTTTCACCTGGCAATTCCTCATTAAGTAGTAAAAAGTCAATCTTTTCATGTTCTTCTATACACTCTAATACTGCTTCTTGATATAATAAATCTCTTTCTACAACTTGTATCTCAGGATCCTTTGCTAATTCTTCATTTACAAAATTATTTAACATTGCCGTAATTACTTTTTTTATTCAAATCACCCCTATATTAATGCTTTTTCTTCCTCTGAACAACTAATTTTTACCAGTATATGATTTTGGTCTATAAACATCATACTTTCTCCTTTTTTTAATGATCTTATTTCTACTTTTTCTTTTTCTGATATGTTTGCATGTTCTTCTAGTACTCTTATATTTTCTTCTTCTAATGAGAAAAACGCTTTTATACATGAATTATTTAATATACTTTTTCCATAAATTCCATCTTCTAAGCTAAATAAATCTGATACATCTTGAGTAATTGCAACACTACTTCCAGAATATTTTCTTATTGTTTTGAAGATTTTGTATATAAATCCTGCAACCTCTTTATTTGATGTAACTCCTATTAATCTCCAAATTTCATCTAAATATATTGCCTTTTTTATTGTTCTATCTTTTTTTATTTTATCCCAAAATAATTCTGTAAATATGTACATCCCATATTTCAAATTTTCTTCTCCTAATTCATATACATCTGCAATTATTAGTTTATTGTTAATTTCTATATTAGTATAATTATTAAAAAAACTTAGTGAACCTTTTACAAAAGGAATTAGACCTATTTCAAATTTTTTTCCTTTTTCATCTTCTTTTAAAACTTGATAAAAATCTGAAAATGTTGGCATTTCTCTTGAATCTTTAAAGATTGGTTTTATTTGTATTTTTTCTTTTTCCATTTCTTTATATAAGCTTTTATCATCAAATGTGATTTTTTTTCTTTTGTATGTTTCTATTATTTTTTCTTCCATAAATGCTTTTTCTTCTTCATTTAATTCTCCAAAAACTAATCCGAAAAATCCTAAAAGCTTTTGAATTTTTGCTGATAGATATCCTCTGTTTTCCTCATTTGATTCTTCTCTAATATCAAATATGTTTATATATGTTTCAGATGCAGGACCTATTTTAAAAATTGTTCCATTAAGATTTTTACATATCTTTTCATATTCTCTTTCTGGATCTATTACATATTGTTCTATTCCCATTAACCAACTTCTTAAAATTTGTAGTTTTGTGAAAAAAGATTTTCCTGCTCCACTTGTACCAAAAATACACATATTTCCATTTTTATATTTTTCTCTGTTAAATTTATCTACAAATATTAATGAATTATTGTAAATATTATTTCCTATAAATATTCCTTCATCATCAAATATTGTTGAGGATATAAAAGGATATGTACCAACTAATCCACTTGTTAGTACATTCCTTTTACTTGCATATTTTATATCATGTGAATTTTGCATTAATGGCAAGCAAGCAAAATATGCTTGTTCTTGCCTAAAATTCGCTCTTTTGGTTTGTATTCCATTACTTTGCAAGATTCCTTCTACATTGCTGATTTGCATTTCTAGTTCTTTTTCATTTTCTGCATATACATCTACATAAATATATAATAAGTACAAATCTTCATTATTAATTTGCATCTCTTTTCTAATAAATTTGGCATCATTATATGAAAATTTTGCCACATCTATATCTTGTATATTTTCTTTTGTATTTTTTAAATCAACACCAACATTTCCAATGTGATATGTTAATTCTCTTATTGTTTTATATTTATCCTTTTTTTCATAAAAAATTGATAAATTCATATTAATGTTATTTGATATTATACTTTTCAATAACAACTCATGGTATTCTCTATAGTAATCTGTGCATATCAAACCTCCATAATACATTCCGTCTATTTCTATAAATTTAGGATTACTTTCATTAATGTATGCTGGTGCTATGACATCTTTTTCTTCTATTTTTCCCTCCTTTTATTTTTTTAAATTTTTTCTACAATTAAAAAATGAATATAATATATCAATTGTTTCTTTTTTTTCTATTTCATAAATGGTGTTTCCGCATCTTGATAATAACTCTTTTATTTTGAAAAATTTATCATTTAGATTTTCTAAAATATATTTCTCTGAGTTAAGGTTGTTAGAATTTACATTTTTGAATTCATCTTTTTGATGAATAATGATAAAAAAATTTTTTGACGATGATTTGTTTTCTGAATTAATTTTTTTTATATAATTTATATAACTAGTATATAGTTCTTTTTCTTTAGTATCTTTTTTAAGATTTTTCTCGTGTTCTAGAATAAAAAAATGTTTTTGTAAATTTTCCTTTTTACTTTGAACTAATATTTGAATATTAAAATTAAATGATTTTAAAAAACTTTTGTATGAGTTTAAAATTGCTTTTTTTTCCAATTCTGACTTCAATTCATAATTTATTGGAACGACTCTAATAATTTTGATATATTCTTCATTTTTTAATTTTATAATCCCTTTTTCTTTAATTTCTTCAATAGGAATTATATTTTGTACACTTTTTTCTTTAGTTATTTTTATATTTTTCCCTCCTTCGTTTTCTATGATAACCCACGAACTCTAGTTATGTCAAGTTTTTTCGTATCCCATAATTCGACAAAAAAAAACATTTTATTTTTTTGTATATTTTTTTTATTATTGTTCATAATAATATTATAAAATTTATATTAGTTAAATCAAAAATAATTTCAGTTCTTTTTAGGATTGACATTATTCAAATTATGATTTGATTTGGCTTATAATTTTTAGGTCAGATTTTGTCTAAATACTGATTATAATATTTGTTTTTCGAGCTACTTCTTGTTTATATCTTTTTTTATTATTTATGTGGTTTTAAAAATAGGTATTATAGTCTAGATTAAGAGTATATTGATATTTTTACTGGTTATTAATAGTCTTCAATCTTAAGACGAATATGGCTAGAAAGGGGTGTTTCTATATTCGAGTAACTGATTGATTTAGGTGGTATAGGGCTTATTTATATAGAAATATATATTAGGTTTGACTATTATTTAAATTGGTCTGAGCTAATAATTAATATAAGTTTTATTGCTAAGAGGCAGATCTTTATGATCTGCCTCTTATTTTTATATATCAAGATTTTTAACATATTTTGCATTTGCTTGTATGAACTGTCTTCTAGGTTCAACTTCATCTCCCATTAATAAAGTAAATGTTTCATCTGCTTTCATTGCATCATCCATTGTTACTTTTATTAATATTCTATTTTCTGGATTCATTGTTGTTTCCCACAATTGTTCTGGATTCATTTCTCCTAAACCTTTGTATCTCTGTAATCCTAGTTGCTCTCTTTGTATTCCCTTTTCTTCTAATTCTTTATAACTTCTTTGTAAATCTTCATCAGTATAACAATATATATCTTGCATTCCTTTTTTTGATAATTTATATAATGGTGGTTGCGCTAAATATACATTTCCATTTTCAATTAAAGGTCTCATATATCTGAAGAAGAATGTTAATAATAATGTTCTAATATGTGCACCATCAACGTCAGCATCTGCCATTATTATTACTTTTCCATATCTTATTTTTGTTATATCAAAATCTGCTCCAATTCCAGCTCCAACAGCTACTATAACTGGATTTAATTTATCATTTCCATATATTTTATCAGCTCTTGCTTTTTCAACATTTAACATTTTTCCCCATAGTGGTAATATTGCTTGATATCTTCTATCTCTTCCTTGTTTTGCACTTCCTCCAGCTGAATCTCCCTCGACTATATATACTTCACATTCTTCTGGGACTTTGCTACTACAGTCAGCTAACTTTCCTGGTAATGTTGTTGTTTCAAGTGCTGATTTTCTTCTTACTAATTCTCTTGCTTTTCTAGCTGCTTCTCTCGCTTTAGAGGCGCTAACACATTTTTCTAAAATAGCTTTTGCTACATTTGGATTTTCTTCTAAATATTCAGCTAATTTTTCATTCATTAATGATTGAACAATTCCAACAACTTCACTGTTTCCTAATTTTGTTTTTGTCTGCCCCTCAAATTGTGGTTCTTTAACTTTTACAGAAATCACTGCTGTTATTCCTTCTCTTATATCATCTCCTGATAAATTGTTATCTTTTTCCTTTAATATATTATGTGATTTTGCGTAATCATTAAATACTTTTGTTAGAGCTCTCTTGAATCCTTCTAAGTGAGTTCCTCCTTCTACAGTATTTATGTTATTAACAAAAGAATATATGTTTTCTGAGTATGCTGTTGTATATTGAATCGCTATTTCTATTGGAAAATCTCCATCCTTTTCCATATATATTGGTGTTGGATGTAATTTTTCTTTATTTTTATTTAAGTACTCTACAAAAGATTTCAAGCCTCCCTCAAAGCAAAAATCAGCTTTTTTAGGTGTTTCTTCTCTTAAATCTTCTACTACAATGTGAAGTCCTTTTGTTAAGAAGGCCATTTCTCTAAATCTATTTTCTAAAACTTCAAAATTATATTCTAATGTTTCAAATATTGTTCCATCTGCAAAGAATCTTACTGTTGTTCCTGTTTTATCAGAATCTCCTATTCTTTTTAAGCTTTCTACTACTTTTCCTCTTTGGAATTTCATTTGGAATATTCCGCCATCTCTTTGAATTGTTACTTCCGTCCATTCTGATAATGCATTAACAACAGAAGCACCAACTCCGTGAAGTCCGCCTGATACTTTATATCCACTGTCTCCACCAAATTTTCCTCCTGCATGCAATTTCGTATATACTGTTTCTGCTGCTGATATTTTTGTTTTTGGATGTATATCAACTGGGATTCCACGTCCATCATCTTCAACTTTTATTATATTTCCTGGTTCTATTGTAATATGTATGTTTTTACAATATCCTGCCAATGCTTCATCTACAGCGTTATCCACAATTTCATACACTAAATGGTGTAGCCCTCTTATAGATACACTTCCTATATACATTCCAGGTCTTTTTCTTACTGCTTCTAATCCTTCTAATACCTGAATTTGTTCTGCATTATACTCATGCTCAAATTTTTCCATGGTTTTCCTCCTTATTTGTTAGTCATTTTTTTATTTCTTTTTCCTATTGAATTTGAAGAAACATTAGAGATGACTCCACATAAATTATTTTCCTTTTTATATAAAATTAATGTTTTGGGTTCTCCTTCTGATATATCTTGCATTCTATTCACTTCTTTTAATGTCTCAATTATACAATTAAATTCTTTTGTTTCTAAAATACTTTCTATATTAAAAATTCCTATAATTTCCTCTTTTTTTAAAATTATATCTTTTCCTATGTGTAAATACATTTTTTTAAATTCCTTTGCTTAATTTTGCTTTTTCTATATAATATACCGCATTATTTTTTTCTTCAACTAAAATTTTATCTGTACATGTAATAAAAACTTGATTGTCTTCTATTGCATTCGTTAAATTATTTCTTCTATTTTCATCTAGCTCTGACATAAAATCATCTAATAAAAGTATTGGGGTTTCTCCAATTTCTTCTTTTATAATTTTTAGTTCTGTAAGTTTTAAAGATAATACTGCAGTTCGTTGTTGACCTTGTGATCCATATACATTTACTTTTTTTCCATTAATATATATTTCAAAATCATCACGATGTGAGCCTGTGGATGTATATCCTTTTTTTATGTCATTTTCTCTATTTTTTAATAAATTTTCGTAATATTCTTTTTGCGTTTTTCCTGAAGAAATGAACGAAATTTCGATTTTTTCATTTTGATTTCCACAGTTTGTTATCATATTGTGGATAACTTCTATTTTTTCTCGAATTTTCTGCATATATTCACTTCTATATCTATATATTTGATATGAAAGTTCAGATAAACTCTCATCCCATATTTCTAACATATCTTTGCTTTTGTTGTCAAATTTTATTTGTTTTAAATATGTGTTTCTTTGTTCCATTGTTTTTATATATTTATTTAATAAGTGTAAATAGTTTGGTTTTAGTTGACTTATCATTATGTCCAAAAATTTTCTTCGCTCTGATGGTCCACCTTTTATTATCTCTATATTATCTGGATAAAATAATACCAAATTGATTTTTCCTATGATACCACTTATTTTTTGTTGTTTTATTCCATTCACAAAAAAAGTTTTTTTATCAGCAATTTCTATATTTATTTTTCCTTCTCTATCTTTTTTTACATACTGTACTTCTATTTTGGCTTTTTCTTTTCCTATTCTTATCATTTCTTTATCTTTTTTTGCTTGAAAAGATTTTCCAATTGCACTTATATAAATTGCTTCTAATATATTTGTTTTGCCTTGAGCATTATTACCATATATTAAATTAAAATCTTTTTTAAAATCTATATCTAAATTTTCATAATTTCTAAAGTTTTCTAATTTAATTTTTTTTATATACATATTATTCCTTCATTCTTATTGGTAATATCATATATTTATATTCATCACTTTCAACTGGTC
>CAKPDW010000025.1 GCA_934149115.1 uncultured Clostridia bacterium | reverse complement strand
CTTCTATTTTCCAAGTTGATCTTTTTAATCCAGTTCTTGCTTTAGACCATCTTCTTTTTGGTTGTGCCATCTTAAATCCCTCCTTGCTCTTACTAGTTTTTATCTGAAAATTAATTTTTCTCTTTTACAAGTTACTAGAAGATTATACATCAGTATTTTTATAATGTCAAGGTTTTCACCTCAATATCCTTTCATTTTAATGGTTGTCGTGGGGACGTTCTTTTTGACAACCACTTAACAAAAACTAATTTTTACCATCACGCAATTCCATAACTCTTTGCATAACTCGATTTGTAAGCATATCTAAAACTTCTTTATCTTTTGCTTTTCCTTTATATTCAGAAAAATCCATTGGTTCTCCAAATCTATATGTAACTTTTGTAAAAGGTTTAAAATCGCCTATTACAGCAAAAGGAATAATAGGAACATTATTTCTTAAAGCTAATGTAACTGCACCATTTTTAGGTTTTTTTCCTTTTTCCATTCCATGACGTGTTCCTTCAGGATAAATGCCTAAAATCTCATTTGATTTTAAAATTTTTATTGAAGTTTTTATTGCATCTGTATCATTTTTTCCTCTTTTTACAGGAAAAACATAAAATACGAAAGCCATAAATCTAAAACCAACACTTTTCCATAATTCTTCTTTTGCCATAAATCTAATTTTTCTATTTGTAACAGACAATAGTGCTGGTGCATCTAATGCATGAACATGATTTCCACAAACAATACATGCTTTATCTTTAGGAACATTTTCTATTCCCTCAACTTTAACTCTATAAAGAATTAAAGCTGCCAAATGACAAAGTGGCTTAACTACTACTCTACAAATTTTTCTTAACACTTCCATTTTATTTTTCTCCTGTCTTTTCTAAAATAATTTTTTCAACTTCATCTGCCATTTCACTTATAGTTAACTTTGTTGAATCAACAATCACAGCATCCTCAGCAACTTTCAAAGCACCAAATTTTTTCTTTTTATCATTTTCATCTCTCTTTTTTATATTCTCCAAAACTTCCTCAAAAGTCACATCTAATCCTTTTTCTTTATTTTCCTTAAATCTTCTTTTTGCTCTTTCTTCAACATCAGCATCTAAATAAATTTTAACATCAGCATTTGGAAAAACATAAGTACCTATGTCTCTTCCTTCCATAATTACATCTTTACCTTCAGCCATTTTTCTCTGTAAATCAACCATTTTCAATCTAACAGGTATGATTGAGGAAATTGGTGAAACTATCTTATTTACTTCAAATGATCTAATTTCATTTGTCACTTCTTCATCATTTAAAAACACTCTGATAAAATCATTTTCATCATACTTAAATTCTATTTTCAAATCATCTATCATAGATACAATTTTATCTTCTTCCTCTAAACCTATTTTATTTCTTATACTTGCAAGTGCAACACATCTATATGTTGCTCCTGTATCAAGGTTTATTAAGCCCATTCTTTTAGCAATTTCTTTAGTTACAGTTCCTTTACCACTTCCTGCTGGTCCATCAATAGCTACTATCATTTTTAAATACCCCTTTTCTTATTCTTCTGGAAAATGAATTTGTTTAGCAACAATATCAACATTAGAAATATACATTGCTGTTAAATTTTCAATTTCCCTTCTTGTTTCTTTTTTGAAAATACGCAAAACTTCTATCATATTAGAGCCATATTCGATTGAAACTTCAATATATAACTGAACTCCAGCTGTATCATTTTGAGTCTTATCAACTCTAATTTTTAAAACTTTATAAATGCCTTCAATTTTTTTTGCAACAGTTACAATTATATCCTTAAAAACACTATCTGAAATAGTAAATTTTCCAAGATAACTAAATGTAGGTCTAATAATAGATTTCTCAGCTATATATGGTTCTGCATTTTTTCCTTTTGACTTAAATATTTGAAGTGGATCTAGTAAATATCCTGAAAAATCTTTTTTTATTTCAAAAGTAGGAACAGGAATAACGTGCTTTCCTTGTGTAACACGTATTCTTCTTGCAGTATCCATTTCCTCTTGAGTTGCAACTTCATTAATATATACTCTCTCTGAAATCGGTGGCAATCCTAAATTTTCTGCAATTTTATCTACCATTCCATCTGAAGTTCCTAATATCAAAATAGCATCAGGTCTATATTTTCTTATTGCTTTTTGTACTTCGCTTTTTCTATCTTCATTCAAAAAAAGTGCATTTTTAACAGTTTCAATTTTCGTTGGTGCTTTTTTAGCAGAAATCCCAGCAATCACTTGGCTATCTTTTATTAAAAGTCCATCATCTATTATATATTTAATTCCTCTTTCGCTAGCTACATATTGTGCCCTATAACTCTTTCCAGTTCCTGAAGGTCCAATAAATGCATACGTTTTAATTTTAAACAAAAACATTTTTTTCTCCTTTAAAAATATACTCTAGTAGTTACTTCACCTGTAGGCGTTGGTGTTGGCGTCGGTGTTGAAGTAGGAGTTGTAGTAGGTGTTGGAGTTACACTTGGAGATGGTGTTACTGTATTTGGAGTATCCTGTGTTGGTGTAGCACTAGGTTCTACAGTATTGACTGTATTAGGATTTTCTTGATTATCCACTTGTGTATTATTATTCTCCTCATTATCTCCTTCTTCTTCCTTTATTTCTTCACCAGTTTCAATATTATATTTTTTTTGCTTTTTTGAATCTTTCTTAATACTACTTTCTAAAATATTTATCTTGCTTTTCTTATAATTCAAATTATTAATATCTCTTTCAGCCATCAAGATTTTTGAATAAACCTGTTCATTAAAATCTTTTTCATCTACTTGTACTTTGCAAGGTTCCTCTGTAAATATAAGATTCTTTCCATCTGCATCTTTTGTAACTTTTATATAATCAGAATAATACATTCCTTTTTCTTTTCTCAAATCACTAAGTCTATTTTCTAATTCTTTTCTGTATTTTTCAATAACTTCTTTTTCCTTGTCAGAAAATTTATCATCACTATAAATTATAACATCAAACACGCATGTATCGCTTACCTTTTTATATAAATCAATTATACATGGCGGTCTTTTTATAAACACAGGTAATTCAGTAGCAACATCATCAGTTGAATCATATAAATTAGTATTTGAAACAAAATCAGTATATATAGCAATATATTTATAATACTTTGTCATATCTATTGTAACTGTTTTTCCATCTTTGTAAATATCAATTGTAAGTGGTGTAAATGAATATTCTGAAAAATTCTCGTTGTCATAATCTTGTAAAAAATTTATCAAATCATCTTCAATGTTTGCATAAAATTCATTTGAAATTCCTTCTGCAGTATAATATCCAAGAGCATATGATTTATATGCAGACGCAGTTAATATATTTTTTATAGGAGCATCATTAGTAAACATATCCTCAAATTTTATTCGTTCACCATTATCCAAACGGAAATTTAATCCATAACATTTACTAAAATCTGATTTAAATTGAACATATATTTTTATAGATAACACATCTGAAAAATTTGATTCAACAGAAGTAGTAACATATGCACTTTCATCAGAATTAGATTTAAAATAATTACTACTTAAAACCTTATTAATTCTTTCTTTTATCTGTTTATTAATACTATCTTGAACATTACTATCTTTTAATCCCGCTACTTGAACAGATGTAATTTTTATTGGATTATCATCCTCAATCATATCAAACGTTAGTCCATTATTAGAATATGTACTATCCATTGTTAACTTAGCATTATTATTCGTTTTTTTCTCATCTGAATCGGATAAATCATATTCAGAAGCTTTTTGAGAACCTTCAATAATAATTTGAGAACCTGTATTTACTTTATTATTATTTTTAAATACAATTGCAATAATTGTAACAATTAATAAAAATATGGAAAAAACAATTAAAAATATTTTTGTGTTTTTACTCATTTTCAACATACCCAGCCCCCTTTATAGCACTTTTTCCTCTATCAGACAAAACTGCATTTGTAAAAATATTAACATTTTCCGCATCATTATTTTCATTTTTTATCATATAATAATTAACTATAATTGGATATTCTTCGCTTTTTATTGTATCATAGTTTGGTTCAACATTATTTATTTTTAATATCTTAACAGCATCCTCTTTTTCATCATCAATATCATACAATAATTTTGCTTCATAATAATATGTATATCCCAAGGCTTCTTTTGTATTATCATATAAGCCAATTAAATCATTAATATCTCCAAACTTTTTATTATAAAATACATCTTTTGGAGCATCTATTATTTTTAATTTTTTCATAACATTAGTAGTCATTTCTTCCTGCGTAGATGAATTATCAGGGTATTGAAAAGCTTTTATATTTAGGTCATCTCCTCCAACTTCTGACCATTTTTTTACATCACCTGTATAAATTTTTTGAATATCAGAGACTTTCAACGAATCAACTGGATTTGCAGAATTAACAAAAAAAACTAATCCATCTTTTGCTATAGGTGTAATACTTAAATTTATTCCTTGAGTTTCTGCAATTGAAATCATTTCTTCTGTAGGATATGTTGAAAACAAAACATCAATATCACCATTTAATAATTTATTAAATCCTTCTTCTGATGATGAATAATTTAATTCTTTCTCAGAAATATTGTTATCCTGAGTAAAATCTTTAATAACTGCTGTCATCAATGATTGTGAAATACCGACAGCATCTAATTTTGGTAATTCATTCTTAGCTAAAATTACCCCATCACTAGAAACTATCTCATCATTGTTTAAACTTGATCTACTATTAAATTTAGGAAGTTCTCCTGTAAATACCATATAGATAATGACACAAACCACTATCACAATAATCATAATAAAAAATGGCACAATAATATTTAAAAATTTTTTCATATTTAAACCTCGTTAAAATTTTTATCAGATTAATTATATATTTTTATATAATTTTTGTAAATATCGAACTAAATTTTATTTTTTTTACAAAAAATATGTTATACTATTACTATGGTAACTGTAATAACCTTTAATCAATAATTGGTATAAGGAGTGAACTGCACATGGCAAACAGAAAAAATAGCTACACAGATATGGAACGATTTAGAAAAACGTGTAATGCTCAAAAAAGGCGGTATTATGCAAAAACTAGCATTTATGAACCTTCACCTTGGACATATGAACATGACGAAATGGTTTTAAAACACTCTATCACAGACACAGAACTTTCTAAAAAAATTCAGCATTCTGTAAAAGCTATTCAGCAACGTCGTTACAGATTAAAAAAAATGCTCAAAGGGGAGATCTAAGGATCTCTCTTTTGAGTTTCATTATCCAAGTTATTTTCACATTTATTTTACCAACTTATGATAAATCTTTTTTCCTTTTTTCAAAATTGCATACCCATCCTTAAAATCTTCTTCTTTTAAAGTATAAGATATATCATCAATTTTTATCTCATTTAAGCTAATTGCTCCTTGTGAAATCAAAGTTTTAGCTTGTCCTTTAGATGGTGCAATTCCTGTATTAACAATAGCTTCAGTAATTGTACAACCAACATCAACTTTAGTTGATTCCATTGCTTCTACATTTCCTTTTCCTTCAAACATAGCTTTTGTTGCTTCTTCAGCTTTTATTGCTGCTTCTTCACCATGAACAAGTTTTGTAATTTCAAAAGCTGCTTTTCTTTTAGCTTCATTAATTCTTTCATCTTTATATTTAGTCATTTCTTCAATTTCATCAACATCTATAAAAGTCAATAATTTCATAACATTTTCTATATCATCATCAGCAACATTTCTCCAATATTGATAAAATTCATATGGAGATGTTTTTTCAGGATTTAACCATAAAGCACCTTTTTCTGTTTTTCCCATCTTTTTACCTTCTTTAGTTGTAAGAAGTTTAAAAGTAAATCCATAAGCATCTTCAGCACCAATTTTTCTAATTAATTCAACTCCACCAATTATATTTGACCATTGATCATTTCCACCCATTTCAAGTTTACAACCATAATTATCATGCAAATATAAAAAGTCATAAGATTGCATTAACATATATCCAAGTTCAAAGAAAGTTAATCCTGTTTCTAATCTGTTCTTATAACACTCCGCAGCTAACATTCTATTTACAGAAAAATGAACTCCTATTTCTCTCATAAAATTAATATAATTCAAATCTCTAAGCCAATCACCATTATTAACAATAATAGCAGAGTTTGGTCCTTCAAAACTTAAAAATTTTTCGATTTGTTTTTTAATTTGAGCAACATTATTATCTATATCTTCAACTGTAAGCATTTTTCTCATATCAGTTTTTCCAGATGGATCACCTATAATCGCAGTTCCTCCACCCATTAATATTATTGGTTTATGTCCAGCTTTTTGCATATGAGAAGCAACCATTAAAGAAATAAAATGACCTACATGCAAGCTATCTGCAGTTGGATCTATACCAATATAAAATGGTACACATTCCTTTTCAAACAACTTTTTTATTTCTTCAGGATGAGTTAATTGCTCAACATAACCTCTCCTCTCTAATGTATCAAAAACATTTTGCATCTGTAAATTATCCTCCCAATTATAAATTATTTTGAAATTCTCTTATTAACATATCCAGAAAATTCATCATTAAGTAAAAATCTATTTAAGTTTCGTGAATTAATTCCTGTTTCAACAGAAATCTCTTGTACTGTCATTCCATTTGTACAATTATTTTGTTCAAAAAAATTTTTCAATTTTTGTATATCCAAATTTTCATTTGTTTTACATGCTTGACAAACATCCATATCTGAATGAAAAAAGTTTCCACAACGAGGGCATTTTTTAAATTCCATATAAATCATTCCTTTCATAGGAAGTCAATAAATTAACTTCAAGTATTTTCTGTCACATTTTATCATAATGTGTAAAAAAAAGAAATACTTTTTAAAAGCATTTCTTAAATTATTTTATGAAAATTCTACACCCTTCCATACAATTTATTGTACATCTCATAATTCTTCATGACTTTTCTTAAATAAACTTCTGTTTCTTTATATGGAATATTTTCCAAATTTGAACCATCTTTTTTTATAATACCTTGTGCAATCCATTTATCCACATTACCAAATCCAGCATTATACGCAGCTATTGCCATTTTCATATTATTATATTTTTCCATTAAATCAGCCAAATACTTTGTCCCAATATTTATATTTGTTTCAGGATTATACAAATTCATACCACTAAATCCAAGTTCTTCAGCAATTTCATTTGCAGTATCATTCATAATCTGCATAAGGCCTTTAGCACCTCGTCTAGAGTTTGCTTCCTCTTCAAAATTACTTTCCTGTTTTATAACAGCGTAAACCAGATTCTTATCCACACCATATTTTTCTGAATATTTTTCAACATAGTCAGAATATTTATCAGGATAACATTTTATCAATATTTTATTCTTAAATACATTTATTGAAACCAACAATAAACAAATAACAATTATAACAGTCCAAATCTTTATTTTCATTTATCAGCCTTCCTTTTTATTTGGCATCATACCAATTTTCGCCTTCAGCTACTTCAACTTTAAGTGGAACTAATAATTTTGCAGCATTTTCCATATTATCTACCAAAATTTTTCTAACTTCCTCTTTTTCTTTTATATCTGTTTCAATTAATAATTCATCATGTACTTGAAGTATTATTTTTGAATTTAACTTTTTATTTTTTAACTCTCCAAAAACATTTATCATAGCTATTTTCATAATATCTGCAGCTGTACCTTGAATTGGAGTATTCATTGCAACTCTTTCTCCAAACTTTCTAACCATATAACTTTTAGATTTTAACTCAGGGATATATCTTCTTCTTTTATACATAGTTTCAATATATCCTTTTTCCTTTGCTTCCTCAATTACCTCATCCATAAATGTTTTAATTCCATTATATTTCTCTAAATACTGCTCAATATATTGTTTAGCCTGCTTTCTAGAAGAATGAATTTGTCCAGCTAAACCGAAATCACTAATACCATAAACAATTCCAAAATTAACAGCCTTAGCCTTACTTCTCAACTCTTTTGTTACTTCATCTAATGGTACACCAAAAACTCTAGAAGCAGCTTGAGCATGAATATCTTCATCATGAATAAAATTATCAACCATAGTTTCATCTTTAGAAACATGAGCCAATACACGAAGTTCTATCTGAGAATAGTCAGCATCTAAAAATATTTTATTCTCTGATGGTTTAAAAACCTTTCTTAGTTTCTTTCCAATCTCAATTCTTGTAGGAATATTCTGCAAATTAGGTTCAGTACTACTTATTCTACCAGTTGCAGTAACAGTTTGATGGAAATAAGAATGAATTCTTCCAGTATTTTTATTAATATATGGTATCATTCCTTCAATATAAGTAGAATTCAATTTTGCTAATTGTCGATACTCCAATATATAACCAATTATTTCATGCTCACATTGTAACTTTTCTAAAGTATCTACATCTGTTGAATAACCATTTTTTGTTTTCTTTATAACAGGTAATTTCAATTTTTCAAATAAAATTTCCCCAAGCTGTTTTGTAGAATTTATATTAAATTCTTCACCAGCCAATTCATGAATTTTATTTGTTAATTCATCTAATTTCTTTTTTAGTTCATCACCATATGCAATCAATTCATCTTTATCTACATACATTCCTCTAAATTGCATATCTGCTAATACTTCTAACACTGGCATTTCTATATTATTAAACAAATCATACATATTATTTTCTTTTAAATCTTTCTCCAAAACATCATGTAATTTTCCAACAGAATATGCATATACAGCAATTTGCTCATTTTCTTTTTCTTCTTGAACATCAAATAAATTTAACTGTTCTTGCTTAATATCATCAACATTAATATCTATTTCTAAATATTCATTCATCAAATCAGATATCGAATATTGATTTGTTGTTGAGTTAAGCAAATATCCAGCAATCCTAATATCAAACATAAAATTTTTAGGTTCTAATCCCGCTTCTTCACACAAAATATAAATATCTTTCAAATCATAACTACATTTTAATACTTTTTCATCTTCAAAAATATCCCCTAATTCATGAATATTAGAAATCTTATAATCATATACCTTATTTTCATCTTTTCTGTAAATACTAATAGATTTTATTTTCTTTTTAATAATTGAATTTTGGTCTTCAATTGTTTCAACATAAAAATAGCATACGTTATCATCAATAATCTTTTTCTTTAATTCAATAAATTTTTCTTCATTTATTATCTCTTTTTCAAAATCCATAGTTGCAGTCTTTTCATTAGTACTATTTTCAGATGCACTCTCCTGCAAATTAAATCTATCAATATATCTATTAAACTTTAATTCTTTAAACATTTTATAAACTTCAGCTTTATTCCATTCTTTCATTTTCAAGTCATCAATAGATTGATCAATTGGAGTTTCTAAATTTATTGTTCCCAATGTTCTAGAAAGCATAGCTAAATCTTTATTATCAACAATTTTTTCTCTCTGCTTTCCTTTCAAATCATCTGTATTACTTTCAACACACTCATACAAATGATCAATTGTCCCATATTTTTTTACAAGAGATAATGCAGTTTTCTCTCCTATTCCAGGAACACCAGGAATATTATCAGATGTATCACCTTGTAATCCTTTAACCTCAATCATTTGCTTAGGTTCAACGCCATACACTTCTAATACTTTATCTCTATTAAAAATTTCCGTTTCAGTTTTTCCACCCTTAGTTCTTGGAATATATATAGAAACTTTATCTGTAGCAAGTTGAAAAGAATCTCTATCACCTGTAAGCAATACAACTTCCAAACCAGATTTCTCTCCTATACATGATAATGTTCCCAAAACATCATCAGCTTCATATCCTTCTTTTTCAATTATAGTAATATTCATTGCTCTTAAAACATCTTTTAATATAGGCATTTGACTAGCAAGTTCTTCAGGCATTCCCTTTCTATTTGCTTTATAACCATCATACATTTTATGTCTAGCAGTAGGAGCTTTTAAATCAAAAGCAACAGCTATATAATCAGGTTTCACCTCATCTAATTCTTTAAACAAAATAGCCAAAAAGCCATATACAGCATTAGTATATGTTCCATCAGCAGTTTGAAGCATTTTACTTCCCATAATTCCATAAAAAGCTCTATTTACAATACTATTTCCATCAACAACAATTAATTTAGACATCTTTTATTCCTTCCTAAAATTAAAATTCATATATATCAAATTGGTTAATATTTACCTTTTTAACACTTTCACCATTATACTTGATTTCTGTATTTTTTGGAACAATAATTACACTATTTTTTTCAATTTCTTGAGGTAAATAAAATTTATACTTTCCAAATGCTCTTATATTCTCAAAAGTTCGACCTTCTTCAAAATATTCAACTGTATCTAAATATTCATTAACATCCTCTTGTCCATAAAACATGAAATAAATGAAAGGTTCTTTAAATGAATACTTACAGTAAATATTATCAACATCAAGAGTTTTACAATAATCTACAACATCTTCAACACCTGAAGTAAATGTATAATAATTATTATAATCCTTATTCACATAAGAATACATAAATTCAACAAATAAAACCATATATATTACAATAACACAAATAGATAATTGTCTATATTTTTCCAAAAATTCATATAATCCTACTACAATGTAATAAATACATGGAATCATAATAATATTGATTCTATTAATATTAGCTTCACAAAAAGCACATAATACAATAGCTGAAATCATCCAAATATTCATTATTTGATTAAAACTATTTTCCTTATATTTTTTAATACATGCACGTATTCCTATAATAAAAAATACAATACTAATTAAATAAAACAATCCATACTGTGGAATTGCATTCCATTCTAATTTGTCATTTTGAAGGATTAAAATTTTTAAAGTTTCTAATAAATTATTTATGCAATTTTCTAAAATATTTCCTGAAAAAACTGTAGAAACTTCATCATATCTATTAACCAACAATTTAGGAATAGTAATTTTTCCAACTGTAATTTGCTCTAATCCAAATGTATTAATAAATATATATATTACTATTGGAATACAAAGAATAAACATAACTAATAAATAAATTATAGATTTTCTTATAGTTAATTCTTTTTTGTAAATTAAATATCCTAATGTGCCTAGTACAAACACAGGTAAAAATAAATAACTTGTACCATATGAATAGCTTGAGATAGCCAAAAACACAAATGAAAGAACTTGTAATAATGTCTTTTCCTTTTTCAAACCTAAAACTAATAATAAAGTTGCAAGTAAAATCAAATCAGGAAATATATTACATTCCATTCCCCATCTACTTTTCATTATATGCCATGGACAAATTGCAAAAAAAGCAAGAGCAATCATTCCAAATTTTTTATTATCAAAAATATTTTTTACCAAATAATAAAATACATATAATGAAATAACTCCTGTAATTGCCATTGGTAATCTAATACCATACTCTGTAAGTCCTGTAATAGCAATAATAGGAATAGTCAAATATGAATATAATACACTTTGACCACTTCCCCATGCATACAAATAAACTGGATATGAATTTCCACCTCTATCCATTCCCCACTTCATTAATGAAAATGCATCATAACCACTTGATGCCTCATCAACATTTAATGCATTTGGAAATTTTCCTATTGAAATTAATCTTACTAATGAACCAATAACAAAAATAAAATATAGTATAATTTCCTCTCTATAATCTTTAAATAAACTTTTTTTATCTTTTACACACTTTTTAATTGGTTTTACCAAAATAAACATTGGAAGTAAAAAACAAAAAAATACGCAAACACATATCTCCACAATATTCCTCCTATATGTATGATTCCAATAGCTCTAATTTTCCTTGGAATTCGACTCTCTCAACACATGCAGGAATTATAAAACTATCACCTTTTTTTATTTCGTATTCCATTTCATTTACTTTTAATTTACCAACTCCATCTATTACATTAAAAGCTTTAAAAGATTCCTTAGACAAAATTTCTTCAAAACTATTATTTACATTGATTTTATCAACACAAAAATATTTAGAATTTACTACACTAATTTTCAATAAATCTGTTCCAATATTTTTTATTTGAGGCTCTTTATCAGTTTCAATAACGTCTAACGCCTTATCAACATGTAATTCTCTTGGTTTGCCATCTTTACCAACTCTCCCCCAATCATATACTCTATATGTAATATCACTATTTTGTTGTACTTCTGCAACTAAAGTTTTACCAAGCAATGCATGAATTGTACCAGATGGTATATAAATAGCATCTCCTTTTTTTACATCAATATAATTTAAACAATTTTCAACTTTATTTAATTTTATACATTTTTTTAATTCTTCTTTAGTAATCCCTTTCTTCATTCCACAAATAATTTGAGCACCTGGTTCACAATCTAATATATACCACATTTCTGTTTTTCCATTTGCATTTTCAACTTTTTTGGCATATTCATCATCTGGATGTACCTGTACTGATAAACTTTTACTAGCATCTATAAACTTGATTAACAAAGGAAACTCCTTCATATTTTCACATCTAGTTCCAAAAATTTCATTTCTCAATTTTATATCATTGTATAACTCTGTTAAAGTTTTTTCTTCATACTCTCCATTTCTTATAACAGACTCCCCATTTTTATTAGTAGAAACTTCCCAACTTTCAGCAGTACATTCAGTATTTTCGACATCCTTATTAAATATATCTTTTAGTTTTTTTCCACCCCAAATGTAATCCTTAAAAGTTGGTTTTAAAAATAATGGTTCAACTTTCATTTTAAACCTCCTATACTTTATTTATTTTCTTCATCATATTTATGATTATTTTTTATCCATCTATAAATATAATTAAAAATTTCCTCATTTTTCTTCTCATGTAAAACATCATGTCTCATATCCTCAAAAAACTTAACATGAGTTTTCTGTATTCCATGAACTCTATAGACTTGTTCTAATTTTACAACTCCCTTTGTGAACCCTCCAACTGGATCAGCTCTACCTGAAATTAATAATATAGGCAATGTTTTCTTTATTTTCTCTATATTTTTTAAAGTATTACAATACATCATTCCATTTAAAAGCTCTCTAAACAAACCACAAGATACATTCTTTCCAACCAATGGATCTTTCAAATATTCATTTAAAGACTCCTCATTTGCACAAAGCCAATCACACTTAGTCTTTGCAGGTTCAAAATATTTATTGTAATTTTCCAAAGCTAACTTATTAATTTTTTCTGTTGAATTATCTTCACCAACCTTTTTAGCTTCTGAATTAGCAACCATCTTACCAATCTTTAAACTTAAATTAGAACCATAACCAGTACCAATCAAAACCGCATCACTAATCTCAGCATCAGGATATAAACTCAAAAAAGATCTTACAACAAAAGACCCCAAAGAAAAGCCTAGTAACACATAAGGAACATCACTATATTTTTCATGAAATGTTTTATATACATTGAAAAAATCCTTCACAACATCAAACCAACTTCCCTCTTTTCCAAAATACATTTTATTTTTCTTATCACTTACAGACAATCCATGTCCAAGAATATCATTTCCAACAACAACATATCCCTTATCTGTAAAATACTTAGCAAATTTTTCATAACGTCCCATATGCTCCGTAATTCCATGAGCAATTTGAACTACACCAATCACATTTTCCTCATTAGGTATCCATGCAATTACATGCAAATCAGTAACTCCATCAACAGACTTCATTTTAAATTCAGTTTTATTCATTTTACTCCTCCTTCTTAAAACAAAAACGTACATTAATAACATTTGCACTAGTTATAACATTTTTAAGTCCGTGTCTTTGTTCATGTGCGAAATTTGCAAAGCAAATTTCTGTGCATTATTATTTTATATAATAGGATGTTTGCAAAACTTTCCTCGTATAATAAAATCTATACATCAATCCTATTTTAAATTGTAAAAAAATATCAAACATATTAACTTTCAAACTTGTATTTATATTTTAATTCTAAATTTATAAAAAGGCAATATATCCTTGATACCTTGCCTCTTTAAATTTCACTTTCAAATAAAATATTTCTATTTATTCTTCTTAAAATATTCCACACCATATTTATCCAACAAATCCATCGTAACTTTTCCTTGCTTTAAAGCATCCTCTGCTGTCATTATATCTCCATTCTTAAACCATACTTGAACATATTTTGTTTTTTTAGTTGGATAATAATACTCATAATTTTCATCTTCAAAAAACTTATATTCTCCACCTTCCACTTTATATCTATCCCTATCAATCATCATTGTTGCATCAGTTATTTTAGGTTCATCAGTTTCTTCAATTTTTTCTAAAATATCACTATTATCAACTTTTAATGCAAAATACGGATTATCAGAATTTGCTTCTTTCATAAAAATTATAAAAGTATCTTGAAAATAGCAAAATTTTGTATCCTTGTCAATTCCAGCATATTCTGTAATCATTGTTGCTTTACTAGCCAAATTGCAACCTTTTTCATTTAAAGAAAAATTAACATTTTGAATAACATCATAAATGTATAATCCATCTGAATCCTTTATTTTCTTGCCATATAGCTCATTATAACTAATCATTCCATTTACTCTAATATAAGGAATTCTCAACTCATCTTCTTCTGAAAACAAAGTATTTCCATTATATTTTTTCGACTTATTTTTTATATTCTCATAATATTCATCAAAAGATTTATTATCATCAGTTCTATAAAGTATTATTTCATCCCCTTCTTTTGTTTTTAACTTTACAGCAAAATCATTACTCCCTAAATTGCCATTACCTATTTTATTATAAAATAAAATTTCAACATTTTTATTCATTTCTTCTGGACTAGCATTATTTATACCAAAATATTTTATACAATCTTCACTTTTTCCAAATGTCCATCTAGTATAATCATTACTAAAATTATCAAATGCTTCCAAGAAATTTAATTGTTTATTAAGAGTTGCCTCTATTTTATATCCATCTGTCAAAGTTCTCTCTACATTTATATTGTAATCATTTGAATCTAGCATTTCTTTTGAGAAATTACTGTTGTTTAAATCATTTACAATTTTTGGTGTTTCACCTTCTAATTCTATTTTGTCCAATCCTATTTTTTCTTTTAAATCTTTCCAAGCTAAATCCAAAGTGCCTACCCATAAATTATTTATTGTATTCTCATCCAATGTACTCTGATATGACGGATTCATTGTTACTCTATGATTAGTATTATTCTTTTTATAATTCTTATAAACCAATGTTGTCGCATACACTAATCCAGATAATATAAGTGTTACACCAATAATTATCACAAATATTTTTGAAACTTTATTCATTTTTTCAAATCCTTTCTTAATTAAAATTTTACGTAATTCTTTTTTACCTCTATGGACAAGATTTTTTATATTTTGAATTGATTCTCCAAGTATTTGTGCAGTTTCTTTATAAGAAAGTTCCTCAAATTCCACTAAATATATTGCATTTTTATATCTATCATCTAACATATTTATAGAATCTAATATTTCTCTTTTTTTCTCATTTTTCGTTACAATATCAGCAACATCTTTTTCAATTTGTTCTTCATTCCCCAAAAAATATTTTTCATTTATTTCAGTTCTTCTTTTTTCCATCTTCAGAAAATCATATGCTCTACTTTTAGCCACCATATATATATAATATTTAAAAGTATAACCTTCACTTATTCTTTTTTGTAAAACATAAATAAACACTTCTTGGGTAATATCTTCTGCCTTTTGATAATCTTTAACAATATTATAAATAAAATATGTAATTTTATCTTTATACTTGTTATAGAGCAATTCAAAAGCACTTTTTTCTCCGTTTAAATACTCATTATATAATTTTATATCTAAATCTTTTTCCATATCTTTACCTGCCTTCATATATACAAACGAATAAAAAATAAAAAAGTTTCAAAACATTATAATTTTTTTCATTTTATCATAATTTTGTACAAAAAAAGTAACAAAATTTGTTAATTCTGTTACTTTACGTTTATATATTTTTTCTAGCTTCATCTAACAACAAAAAAGACATTTAAAACATTTACACTAATTATATGATTTTTTCACAAAAATCCAAACATCTAATTCTATCATCTATAAATCTGATTAAAACCTCATTATCAACTTTATTAATAAGCTTTATTGGGAAATCACTTTGCACATAATATGCCAATAAATTTTTAAATATTTCTTCATTTTTATATTTTCTTTCTGAATAACTATTATATATATTTACAAACTTTTTAGCTTTTTCTATTTCAAAACCAGATATAAGCATAGCTGATGAACCAATTTCAAAAAGCAAATCTCCATATGCCACAAAATCAAAATCTATAAAATGAACACCATCATTATTAACAATAATATTATTAGCTCTAATATCTCTATGTATTACCTGAAACTCTTTTGGACAATATTCACAATTATACTTTTCCAATAAATCCTTTCTTTTCACTAAAAGTTCATTATAAATGCTTCTTGCCTCTTTTGAAATCTCAGCTTTTTCTAACTCTTTCTTTGATATTTCAATATTATCATTTATAAAAATTCTATCGCTATGAAGTTTTTTATTTTCATACACACTTTCATCCAATTTTTTTAATTCTTGATGCAAAAAATATAAATTCTTTGCCGTTTCCTCTATTATATCTATATTGACATTATCCTGTTCTTCAATAAACTCTTGAATTGCATAAAATTTATCATTATACCTTGTATATAATTCATTATTTTTATTCAACAATACATCTGGTGCTGTTTTTAAGGATTGAAATACAATCTTTTGTGTACTCAAAGAATTTCTAATCTGTTCCTCCTTATCAACATTGTACATCTTCACAATATATTTTTTTACATCATTATTTATAACAAATATATCATTAATTGTAGTTACTCCTAATTTAGTAATTTTATCATCATCTACAACTATTCCATAATTCTCACTTATACTTTTTAATAATTCCATAATTTATCATATATCCTTTCGTGCCTAATTAAAATTTCAACCATTTTTCACATAATAATTTCTACTAATCTTCTGTTACTCATATACTACTGCTTTTGGAAAACAAATAACATTATACTTGTTACATTTTTTACATTCTTTATCTATCAAATCTTCATTACTATAAACGAATCCATTTTTTAAATAAAATTCATTTGCTTTAGAAATTGTATATATTGGTTTTTCTAGTTCTTCTATAGCTTTTTTTATTAATAATTCTCCAAGTTTTTTATTTCTATAATTTTTATCTACAGCTAATGCTTCAATAAAACTTTTACCTTTGTATATTGAAATTGATACAGCTCCAATAACTTTTCCATTTTTCAGCAAAGCAAATGACCTTATATTGATTCCAAAATATTTTTTATCTTCATCAAATTCAAGTCCATTTTCTATATAAAAATTAATCAAACATTCATTATCGTATTTTTCAAGCTTCATTAAATTCTCCACCCAAATAAATTACTATTTCTTACTATTATTTCTCTTTAAATCCATTGAATAATAGTACATATCTATACATTGCAAATCTCCATCCCATAATTCTTCTTCATAATTATCAATAAAGGAATTTTTTATTGTTTTTTCATATTTATCAAATCCTTGTTTTACATAGAAAGGAATATTATTTTCTGTTGTTCCCACTATCATTTTTTTATATCTTTGTTTATAGTTATCAGCTAAATATTTTATCATTTTTTTCCCGTATCCTATACCTCTATATTGTTCTTTGATAGCAATATTTTTTAATTCGCATGTATCAGTATCTACTTTAGTTACAACTGCAACACCTGCTACATCTTTTTTGTATGTTAGCACAAATAAATCACCATCTTGCAAATAGTTATTTACAATCTTTTCACTTGGATCTGCCTCTAATAATAAATTCATATATTGTTCTTTATTTTCTCTTTCTTTTCTTATAATTACAGTACGCTCGACTGGTAAAAATTCAAAGTTGTCTGGCAATTTAGGCATATCATTTTTTATAGCTAATTGTGACTGCTCTTCTGGGCTCCTCGCATCTAACCATTCAAATTCGCGTACTCTGTCATTCTTCATCAAAACAGTTATAATATCAAGGTTTTTGCGGTTTATACTTCTTATTTTCCCTACTTTTCAGTATTCTCGTAATCATATGTAATTGTTTATACATAATGCTTTCAGGTTTTTGCGGTTATAATATATAACCTCCTATACTTTTTGTTACTTTTTATTATTTAATCTATTTGCTTCAATAATCAGTTTATCAAAATCTGAAACTATCTTTTGATTTTTGTTAAATTCATTATACTCGTTTTCCGCTTTTTCTTCTGCTTGTTTTCTTGATATTTTACCATTATCTTTTAAAATATCATATTTTCTAAACTCCAAAAACTCATTTATACTTTTTGCAAAATCTTCCATAGTAAAAGTATTTTCTCT
>CAKPDW010000024.1 GCA_934149115.1 uncultured Clostridia bacterium | reverse complement strand
TATTGGAAAAAAGTTGAGGTTTTGAATATGCTAGTTATTTTAATTAGAACGATTGTATTGTATACATTAGTTTTATTGGTTATGAGGGGAATGGGAAAGAGAGAGATTGGTCAGCTTCAACCGTTTGAGTTAGTTATATCAATAATGATAGCGGATTTGGCTTCAATACCAATGTCTGATATAGGTGTTCCTATTTTTAATGGAATTATTCCAATACTTGGATTGCTTATTATGCATTTAATGATTTCATTAGGTAATTTAAAAAGTATTAAGTTTAGGCAAGCAATTTGTGGAAAGCCTTCTATTTTAATATTTCGAGGGAAAATTGATGAAGAAGTATTAATAAAGGAAAGATATACTATTAATGAATTGCAGGAGAGACTTAGAGGAAAAGATGTTTTTAATATTGGAGATGTAGAATATGCAATATTAGAGACAAGTGGTGAAATAAACGTTATTTTGAAACCTGAAAAAAGGAATCCTACATTAGAAGATATGAATATAAGTGCTAAATATGAAGGTATTGCGTATGACTTGGTAATTGATGGTGTAATTCAATATGATAATTTGAAAAAAATTAAAAAGGATTATACATGGTTGAAAAAAGAAGTTGGTAAATTTGGCTTCGAACCTGAAGATGCGTTGGTTGTGACAATTGATGGGAATGATAATATTTATTGTCAGCAAAAAGGAGGTAGAAGATGTCCAAAGAAATAGTTATTACAATTGTTATTTTGCTTAGTATTATTTTATTGAATGTATGGGTTGGAAAATATGTTGATGGAAAGTTAAATCATGTGTTAGATTCTTTGAGTGAATTAAGGACATTAATTGAAGAACAAAAATATGATGAAGCAAATAAAAAGATAGAAGAAATAGATGAAGATTGGCAAAAGCATGATAATTTTTTATCTTTTTTTATAGAACATGATGAGTTAGAAAAGGTTATGACAGAGTATACTTCTTTAAAAACATATTTTGAATTGGAGCAAGAGGAGGCTTTTGAGGCGTTAGATAAAATGGCGTTTATTATAAAGCATATTGAAGAAAAGGATGATTTAAGGTTAAAAAATATTTTTTAATTTTTGGTAAAATGAAGATAAGTGTAACAGGAGGATGGAGATTTTGCATATTATATAGTAAATAATAAAAAGGAATGATTATATGGAGAATGTTATTTACTTAGATCATGCAGGTACAACAAGAGTTGATGAAAATGTTTTAAAAGAAATGTTGCCATATTTAAGTTATAATTATGGTAATGCTTCTTCTTTATATAGTATTGGAAAAATTAGTAGAAATGCAATCGAAAAATCTCGTATGCAGGTTGCAAGTGCAATTGGCTGTAATACTGATGAGATATATTTTACTAGTTGTGGAAGTGAAAGTGATAATCTAGCAATAAAAGGAATAGCTAAGGCGAATAAAAGATATGGTAAGCATATCATAACAAGTAATATTGAGCATCCAGCTGTTTTAGAAACTTGTAAAACATTAGAGCAAGAAGGGTTTGAAGTATCATATGTTCCTGTTTTAGAAAATGGAATTATTGATATAGATGCTTTAAGAAAATTAATAAGAAAGGATACAATATTGATTTCTATAATGACTGCTAACAATGAAGTAGGGACAATTCAGCCAATTGAGGAAATTGGCAAAATTGCTAGAATGAATAATATTGTTTTTCATACAGATAGCGTGCAGGCAATTGGAAATATTAAGATAGATGTAAGACGAATGAATATTGATGCTCTTTCAATGTCGGGTCATAAATTTTATGCACCGAAAGGTGTCGGAGCATTATATGTTAGAAATGGTGTAAAATTTTTGAGACAACAGGATGGTGGACATCAAGAAAAAGAGAAAAGAGCTGGTACAGAAAACGTTGCAGGAATTGTTGGACTAGGCAAAGCAATTGAGATGGCAGATACGAATTTGATTCAATATAATAAGCATCTTATTCAATTAAGAGATTTTTATACAAAGTCTGTTTTACAATTATTTAAAAATATTCATGTAAATGGTGAAGTTAATAATAGATTGTCAGGCAATATGAATATTTCTTTTTTAGGATATAAGGGTGCTGAAATTGTTGAAAAACTTGATAAGAAAGGAATTTGTGCTTCTAGTGGTTCTGCTTGTAGTGCTGGACTTCCACGACCTTCAAATGTGTTAATGAATATGACTCATAATGTTAGAATTGCTGAAAGTTCTCTTAGAGTTACTTTTGGAAAAGAAAATACTACTGAGGATGTTGAGAGATTGATATATGCTTTGACCGAAATTCTGGGAAAAAGATAAATCCTATAAATGAAAATTGAAAACTCTCAGATTTGTTCATATAAAAAAATAAAAGCGGACCTAAGTCCGCTTAAAATATATCTTAATTATTAGAGTCAGATGTTTGATTATTATCATCGTTCATTTGTTCAACTATTCTTTCAGCTTCATCACGAGCTGAATTTTTCTTTTTTCTTGGTTTCTTAGAATCTGTCATTACATCTTTGATTGAACCAAGACTACTTAAAGCTGATGTTGCTTCAAATGGAATAAAGATTTTATTTGCATCACCTTTTGCAACTTCTTCAAGAGCTTCTAATGATTTTAATTGAACTAATTTATCATCAGGGTTTGCATCTTTAATAGCATCATATACCATTTGAATTTCTTTTGCTTTTGCTGCAGCAACTTGTTTTATTGCATCAGCTTCACCAGTTGCTCTCCTAATTTTTGCTTCTCTGTCAGCTTCTGCATCTAAGATTGCAGCTTCTTTTCTACCTTCAGCAAGAGTGATTGCAGATTGTCTTTCTCCTTCTGCTTGTAATATTAAAGCTCTTTTATTTCTTTCTGCGTTCATTTGTTTTTCCATTGCGTCTTTAATATCTGGTGGAGGAGTGATGTCTTTTATTTCAACTCTATCTATTCTACAACCCCATTGGAATGTTGCTTCATCAAGAATTTCTTTTAATTGTTCATTAATTGAATCTCTTGAACTAAATGTTTCATCAAGTTCCATTTTACCAACGATATCACGAATTGTTGTGATTGATAAATATTCAATACCTTTTTTTAGTGATTGGATTTCATATACTGCTTTTGCAGGATCGATTACTTTATAGAATACAACTGTATCGATTGTAATTGTAACATTATCTGATGTAATAACTTCTTGTGGTTGAACATCCATAGTTTGTTGTTTTAAACTTACAACAGATCTTACTTGGTCTATAAAAGGTATAATAATTGTTAATCCAGCATCAGCTGCTTTATGAAATTTACCTAATCTTTCAATTATATATACTTCAGATTGTCTAACAACTTTGATTGATTTTAGTAGTACTACGATTAATAATACAATTAATAATAATAGAAAAATTTTCATATTTTCCTCCTAAATTTATAATTAATTTATTTTAAAATGTAAATTTTACCACAGTTACATACTAATTATAGCATAAAAGCCTTGAAAAATAAAGCTTTTTTCAAAAAAAACAAATATTTTTAATAATTAGTATTTAATAATTAATTTATTTATGATATAAATAAATGGACAAAATTTGACAGGTTGTGATTTTTTACCTGAGAAAGTGAAAAAATTAATGAATAAGAGTAGTAAAAAGAAAATTAAATTAAGAATAAAGAAAAATAGTATTTTAAGAAAATTAATTATAGTATTTATTTTATTAATTGTTGTTTTAAATGTTCTTAGATATGCAGGATATTATAAAAGAGATGATAACTCTAGTTTGGTAGTTATGATTCAAAATGATTCTGATGTTCAAATGGCTCATGATGTTTATTTTGATGAAAATAATGTTATATATTTTTCAGAAGATGATATGAAGAATTTTTTTGATAAAGAATTATATTATGAAAAAGATGAGAGTAATTTGAGAAAATATATTTCAATTTCACAGAGTAAAATTTTAGAGATAACAGAGGAAAAAAATCATATGTATGTGAATGGAACTTTTACAAAAATTAGAGGTTCTGTTATAAATAGAGATGGTGTTTATTATTTTCCAATTTCAGAATTAGAGAATGTTTATAATATAAATATTGAATATTTGAAAGATAAAAATAGATTAAATATTGATAAATTATCTGAGGAAAAGACTGTTGCTACAGTTAATAGAAATATTGATTTGAAATACAAAAAAACAAATTTATCTAAGAATGTAAAAAAATTATCACAAGGTGATAAAGTTACTATAATTGATCAATCTGATTCAAAATGGGTGAAAGTTAAGACTGATGATTATCAGGTTGGTTATGTTAAAAAAACTAAATTAATTGATGTAAATCAAGAAAGAAATAATTTGGAATTAAATAATCAGGAGTTTGCAGATTTTGATTTTAATTCAGATATTGTTATAGAAATTAATGATGCAACTTATCAGGATTTTAATGATAAAATATCTACATATCAAGGAAGAACAGATTTAACTAAAGATATTACTTCAAAGTTATCAGAAAAAATTACAAATTCTGAGGAAATTTCTTCTAAAAATATTGGAATAAAAATGAATATTACTGAAATTTCAGATATTGAAAATTATTATAGATTCTTAAAAGAATTAAAAGCTTATGTTAATTCAAATGGTGGTTTTTTAATTGTTGTTAATCAACCAAGTTTGGATAAAAATATTCTTAATGATATTGCTAATATTATAGTATAGGAGGAATTTATGAGAAAACAAGAGAGTGGAAAGGCAAAAATATTTGTAGTTTTGTTGGTTTTAATTTTATTAGTTGTGTTAGTTTTATTAGGTGCTAATTTTTGGTATAAGTCATCTATAAAAGCTGTACAAGCTGATAGTGAAAAGGTTCAAGTTGAGATTGCAAGTGGAAGTGGTATTAGTAAAATTTCAGAGCAATTGAAAGAAAAAGGTTTGATAAAAAATTCTGATGCTTTTATGATTTTTTGTAAATTAAACAAGAAAACTTCTTTACAGGCAGGAAAATATGTTCTTGATAAGAATATGTCAGTTTCTGATATAATCAATCAGTTAGAAAATGGTGATATTCTTGATGAAACAGTTACTATTACTTTCCCTGAAGGAAAAAATATGAAGGCAGTGGTTGAAACTATTGCTGAAAAAACAAATAATTCAGAGGATGAAATATATGATTTATTAAAGGATGAGGAATATTTGGATTCTTTAATAGATAAGTATTGGTTTATTACTGATGAAATAAAAGATAAGGATATTTATTATTCATTAGAAGGGTATTTATATCCAGATACATATATTTTTGAAAATAAAGATGTTGATGTAAAAGATGTTTTTGCTAAAATGTTGGACAAAATGGATTCTGTTTTAACTCCTTATAAGAGTAAGATTCAAAAGAGTGATTATTCAGTTCATGAACTTTTATCTCTTGCTTCTGTTGTTGAACTTGAAGCTAAAAATGAAGAAGATAGAGCTGGTGTTGCTGAGGTATTCTTTAATAGATTGGATAAGAATATGGCTTTACAGAGTGATGTTACAACTTATTATGCGTTGAAGATTGATATGGGTGAGAGGGATTTGAGTTCTTCTGATCTTGCTATAAAGAATCCGTATAATACTCGTGCTTCTTCAATGGCTGGTAAGATTCCTGTTGGCCCTATTTGTATGATGAGTGAGTCTTCTATTAAGGCTGTTGTTGAGCCTGATAGTGGTGATGATTTGTTCTTTGTTGCTGATAAGAATGGTAAGGTTTATTTTTCTGAGACTAATGAGGAACATGATGAGAAGGTTAAGGAGTTGAAGGAGAATAATTTGTGGTTTTCTTATGATGAATAAATCTTGACAAATTTGGAAAAACTGATTAAAATAGATTTTGATTTGAATATTGATTATACGTTGATGACATAAAGTGATCGTGATAGAATGCTAGAAAGAGAGAATTACCGTGGCTGAGAGTAATTTTGGCGGAAGTGGTTATGAAACGTGTCGGAGTTGAACTTTTTTTGAGTGGAAAATTTTGATTTTCAATTGGGGTGGTACCGCGGAAGGTTGCTTTCGTCCCTGGGTGTTATATGCCTGGGTTCGAGAGCTTTTTTTGTGGATTGAAGATATTGTCCAATTACGTCGTTAAAAGTAAATTTAAACGCGGTCACGTATCTATATGTGTTATAAAATATTGAAAATTAATTATATAGTTTAATAAAAAATAAAATAAATTTGAAAGGATGAAGGTTATGAACGAGTACAGAACTTATACTTGTAATACTATTAGAGAAAAAAATGTTGGTGAGCATATTAAGCTTGCTGGTTGGATTCAGACTATTAGAGATTTGGGTGGTGTAATTTTTATTGATTTGCGTGATCAATATGGTATTACTCAAATTGTTGCTTCTGGAAATGAGGAGTTGGTTGATTTTGCAACTAGAATTCCTATTGAGTCTACGATTTCTGTTGAGGGAACTGTTAGACTTAGATCTGAGGATACTATTAATGAAAAATTGGATACTGGTTTGGTTGAGTTGTTTGCTGAGAAAATTGAAATTTTGGGTAAGAGGACTAAACAGTTACCTTTTGAGATTGAATCTAGTCGTGATGTGCGTGAGGATTTGAGATTACAATATAGATTCTTGGATTTGAGAAATGAAAAATTAAAAAATAATATGATTTTAAGGGCTAAGGTTATTCAGTTTATGAGAGAGCAAATGGTTAAGAAGGATTTCTTAGAGGTTCAAACTCCAATTCTTACAAGTTCATCTCCAGAGGGGGCTAGAGATTATTTAGTTCCTAGTAGAATTTATCCTGGAAAGTTTTATGCACTTCCTCAAGCTCCTCAACAATTTAAACAATTATTGATGGTTGCTGGAATTGATAAGTATTTCCAAATTGCTCCATGTTTCAGAGATGAGGATGCAAGAGCAGATAGAACTCCTGGTGAATTTTATCAATTGGATATGGAAATGGCGTTTGCAACTCAGGAAGATGTGTTTGAGGTTATGGAAGATGTTATTTATAATGTGTTTAAAGAATTTTCTGATAAGAAAATTGCTGAATATCCATTCCCAAGAATTCCTTATAAAGAGGCGATGCTTAAATATGGTTCTGATAAACCTGATTTGAGAAATCCTCTTATAATTCAAGATGTTTCTGATATTTTTGAAAAAATAGATTTGAAGGTTTTTAATGGGAAAATTGTTAGAATTATTTCTGTACCAAAGGGTGCAAGTCAACCTCGTACATGGTTTGAGAATATGACAGATTTTGCTATAAAGGAGTGTAAAGCTAAAGGATTAGCTTGGCTTAAGGTTGGAGATGATAGATCTTTACAAGGACCTATTGCTAAATTTATTGATGATGAATCTAGAGAAGCATTGCTTACTAAAACTAATACAAAAGAAGGTGATGCAATATTCTTTATTGCTGAACATGAGCCTGTTGTTTCAAAACTTGGAGGTCAAATTCGTGATGAACTTGGAAGAACGCTAGGTATAATAGATGATTCAGTTTATAAATTCTGTTGGATTGTTGATTTTCCAATGTATGAAAGAGTTGATAATGGTAAAATAGAGTTCTGTCATAATCCATTTTCAATGCCACAAGGTGGAATGGAAGCATTAGAAACAAAAGAACCTTTAGATATATTAGCATATCAATATGATATTGTTGGAAATGGTATAGAGCTTGCTTCAGGTGCTGTTAGAAATCATTCACCTGAGATAATGATTAAGGCTTTTGAGATTGCAGGTTATAAAGAAGATACTATATTGGAGAAGTTTTCTGCTTTATATAATGCTTTCCATTATGGCGCTCCGCCACATGCTGGAATTGCTCCTGGAATTGATAGAATTATAATGTTATTAGCTGAGGAGGAGACTATAAGAGAAATACAAGCTTTTCCAATGAATGCTAAAGCTCAGGACTTATTGATGGGAGCTCCTTCAAGAGTTGCTCAGAAACAATTAGATGAGATTCATATAAAAATTAATGAGAGAAAATAGAATAAAAAAAAATCACTTTCATATAAATTATGAAGGTGATTTTTTTATGGAAAATAAAGGTATTGTGTATATAGATTATTTGGAGAATTTTAATGATGTTTTAAAATTTAATTTACCTGTTTGGTTGAAATGGATTGTTTATAAAATTTTAAATTTTTTTGGAGTAATTAAAGTTAAAGATAATTTTTTTGTTCTTATGAAAATTCAGGAAGATAATATTAATGAAAAAATGATGGAAAATCTTAAGGAAAAACTTGAGGAATGTGAGATTAAAAATATTATTTGTGCTGAATCTTTAAGGAATGACCAACGGTTTAATGAATCTTTTTAAAAGTTATGGTTGTAAAGTTTTAGATAGTACATGGCTGTTAAGTTTTCTACCAATAGACATTTTTGAAAAAATTTCGTATGTTAAAAATCTTAATAAAAATTTATTAGAGGTTGCTGTTTTAATAAATAAAAAATCTGATATTGGTATTGCAAATATAAGAAGATTGGCAGTTGCTTCTAAGGTTTTAAATATTATTACTAATGATGTTGGTTCGTTTAGATTTTTAGAAAAGGAGTTGGTTGAGAGATATGGAATTCTTATAAATGTTTCTTCTAATAAAGAGAAAAGTTGTGCTAGGGCTGATGTAATTTTTAATTTTGATTTTTCTGATAAAGAACTGAATAGATGCAAAATGAAGGTGGAGTCTGTTCTTGTTCAGTTAAATGGTAAAAATTATGATAAGAGAGAGGGGATTGTGATTAGAAATTTAAAATTGAATTTACCATATAAGTTTGTAGAGAAATTTGAATGTTTGGAGCATTTTGATTTACAAATATTGTATGAGGGGAGTATATTTTATAAGACTTCTTTTGAAAATGTTAGAAAGTTATTGAAAAGAGATAATATACAGATACGCTATTTTATTGGCAATAATGGAAGAATTGCATTTAATGAATTTTTATTTTTGCACTGGGAGAGAGAAAAATGTAAATAAAACGTAATATAAATTTTATGGACTAATATATGTTGTTTTTGGTATGATAATGATGTATGTAATATTAATTTTTAGAAAGGATGATAAAATATGAAGGGAAACAAAAGAATAAAATTATTAGTAATTCTTATGGCTGTAGTTCTTATTTATAATGCTTTTACATCATTTTCTTATGCAGATACTAGAAAAGATATTATAGATAAATTCTTAGCTCAGAAGGAAATAAAGGAATTGACGCAAACAAATGGATATAAAATAGATATGACACCAAATGCAAAGACTGGTATAGATATTCAAGTTAATATGGGAACGGAAACCTATAAGAATACATTTGCCTTTTATGATTCAACTTGTGAAATTACTTTAACAGATACTAATGATGAATTAGGATTAAAACTTTTCAAAAATATGTGGTTAACATGTGCTGATATTGCAACTGCAAATGGAGTAAATGTTGATGCTTTTCTTGGAGAATCAGGTGATGATGCTAGAGAAAATTTCTGGAAGAAATTTTTAGAGAAAACAGCAAATGGAGAAGATACATATACTTCTTATGGTGTAAAATTAGGTGAGGAAAAAGAAGGATATATTGGTGCTATTAATATCAAGTTATATAATGTAACACCATCAGATGTATCTGGAAACAATGTTACTACTCCTACAAATAATGCTACTGTTGTTAATAAAACTGCTAACAATGTTGTAAAAAACAATAATGTAGAATATGTATCAAAGATACCAAATGCTGGTAACAACCAAGAAGCTATTAATTTCTTTAGAGCAATTGTTGGTATAGCTGGTGTAGCTATAGTTGCTTTTTCAATTTATAATATTAAATCAACTAAAAAGAAATAATAAAGAGATGAAAAAATGGGAAAATTTGAAAAGATTGCTATTTATGGTGTATTAATAATAATAATTTTAATAAGTTTAAAAATAATCAGTATTTTTCAAAAATCTACTTCAGATTATGATGCTGAGACATATTCAAAGGTTTATGATGAATACGAAGAAATAGAGAATGAAGATACTGATGAATATGGAATTAATAGAATACCTGATGAGAATGCATCTAACACTAATGTTGATGATTCTTTGGTTTTAGGTACGATTGAAATTCCTAAGCTTGGAATTTCATATCCTATAATTTCTAAAACAACTGCTGAGTACTTAAAAATTGCTCCTACAAAGTTAGCTGGAGTTGGGCTTAATGAAAAGGGTAATTGTTGTATAATTGGGCATAATTATGAAGACGAAAGATTTTTCAGTAAATTGAAGGAACTTACAAATGATGATGCTGTTTATATAAAACAAAAAGATGGATTGAAAAGAGTATATGGCGTTGTTGAGAAAAAAGAAATTTCACCTAACGAGGTTGGCTATTTGGCTCAAGATGATTCTGAAACTAGAGAAGTAACGTTAATTACTTGTACAAATATTAAAAATAAACGTTTGGTAGTAAAGTGTAGGGAATTTGTTTAAAATACTTGACAAAATGGAAAATTAATACTATTATTAAAAACGTTAATATTCTTTTAGGGAGGAGACTGATAAGATGGAAGAAAATAGAGAAATCTTGTTAACACAAGAGGGATATGATAATCTAGAAAAAGAATTGGAGTATTTAAAAACAGAAAAAAGAGCTGAGATTACTGAACGTATAAAAGTTGCTTTAGGTTTTGGTGATTTATCAGAAAATTCTGAATATGATGAAGCAAAAAGTGCGCAAGCATCTAATGAAAATAAAATAGCTGAATTAGAGAACAAAATTAGATTTGCTAGAATAATAGATGAATCTGAGATAGATACTAAAACTGTTCAGATAGGAAATATTGTTACTGTTCATGATCAAGAATTTGATGAAGATGTACAATATACTATTGTTGGTTCAACAGAAGTTGATTTATCACAAAATAAAATTTCAAATGAGTCACCTTTAGGTTCAGCATTACTAGGATCAAAAAAAGGTCAAACAGTTACTGTTGATGCTCCAGCAGGTGCTATGAAATATAAAATTTTAGCAATAAAAAAATAATAATCAAGAAGTCATGCTATAAAATATAGTGTGGCTTTTTTTGAGCTTTATGGAAGAATATGTTGAAACCAGTAAAAAAGTGTGATAGAATGCTTATATTGAAAGACTATAATAATTATATATAGGAGGTAAATATGATTTATACGCAAGAATTAGAAAATATGTGCAAAGTTGCAAAAGGAGTTGATCATGGACCAGCCCCAATACCAGAAGAAGGAAAATGGGTAAAAGCTAAAGATATTAAAGATATTTCAGGTTTTACACATGGTATTGGATGGTGTGCACCACAACAAGGTGGATGTAAATTAACTCTAAATATAAAAGAAGGAATTATTCAAGAGGCTTTAATTGAAACTGTTGGATGTTCAGGAATGACACATTCTGCAGCTATGGCAGGAGAGATTTTAGTTGGTAAAACTATATTAGAAGCATTGAATACAGATTTAGTATGTGATGCTATTAATACTGCAATGAGAGAATTATTCTTACAAATAGTTTATGGAAGATCTCAATCTGCATTTTCTGAAGGAGGTTTAGCTGTAGGTGCTGGACTTGAAGATTTAGGAAAAGGACACACAAGCCAAGTTGGAACTATATATTCAAGTGCGTTAAAGGGAACAAGATATTTGAACCTTGCTGAAGGATATATTGTTGAAATCGGATTAGATAAAAATGATGAAATTATCGGTTATAAATATGTTCACATTGGTAAAATGATGGATGCTATTAAAGCTGGTGTTGATCCAATGGAAGCTATTGAAAAAGCATCTGGAACATATGGAAGATTTGATGAGGCTGTTAAGAAAATAGATCCTCGTAAAATGTAGGACAATATTTAATAAGTAAAAATAAAGAATATGAAAGGCCATATATATGGCTAAGTTGATTAAGAATAATAGGAGGAATGTTAAATGGCAGTAACGTTTGAAAGTTATGAAAGAAGAATTGACCAAATTAGACCGGTAATGGATAAGTATGGTATAAAAGATTTTGAGGAAGCTTTAGAAATTTGTACATCTAAAGGATTTAATCCTTATGAAATGGTAAAAGGAGTTCAACCAATTTGTTTTGAAAATGCATGTTGGGCATATACTTTAGGTGCAGCAATTGCAATAAAATCAGGATGCACAAAAGCTTCTGAAGCTGCTAAAAAAATAGGAGAAGGATTACAAGCTTTCTGTATTCCTGGATCTGTTGCAGATGATAGAAAAGTTGGATTAGGACATGGAAATCTTGCATCTATGCTTTTATCAGAAGATACAAAATGTTTTGCATTTTTGGCTGGACACGAATCATTTGCAGCTGCTGAAGGTGCAATAGGTATAGCAAAATCTGCTAATAAAGTTAGAAAAGAACCATTAAGAGTTATCTTAAATGGATTAGGTAAAGATGCTGCTCAAATTATTTCAAGAGTTAATGGATTTACTTATGTAAAAACAGATTTTGATTTCTTTAAAGGAGAAGTAAAAGTAGTTGAAGAAATCAAATATTCAGATGGAGAAAGATCTAAAGTTAGATGTTATGGAGCTAATGATGTTAGAGAAGGTGTTGCAATAATGTGGTTAGAAGATGTTGATGTTTCTATAACAGGAAATTCAACTAACCCAACTAGATTCCAACATCCAGTTGCTGGAACATACAAGAAAGAAAGATTAGAAGCAGGAAAGAAATACTTCTCAGTTGCTTCAGGTGGTGGAACAGGTAGAACTTTACACCCAGATAATATGGCTGCTGGACCAGCTTCTTATGGTATGACAGATACTATGGGAAGAATGCATTCAGATGCTCAATTTGCAGGTTCTTCATCAGTTCCAGCTCACGTTGAAATGATGGGATTAATTGGTATGGGAAATAACCCTATGGTTGGTGCAACAGTTGAAGTTGCAGTTGCTGTAGAAGAAGCAATGAAATAATAATATTTGATAAACTTAGAGTACACTTGAATGTGTGCTCTTTTTTTGCACTAAGTTGTTGTACCAATGAAAAAGATGACATAAATATCTGATTTTGCTATAGTTACGAAGTAAATTATGAAATGTAAAAAATGGAAAAAATTGACTTAGCCTTAAAAAAGTTGTATAATAAGGATATCAAAAAAATAGGAGGTACTAAAAATGAAGATGTGGGCGTATGAAACTGTTTACCGGACTTTAATGATTGAAGGAGCTATTACTTTTAGTAGTAGAGAGAAGCTCATAGAGTTTATTTCTGATATGGTAGTTGATCATTATAGTTCATTTTTGATGTTTGACAGAAGAGAATACTCAGTAAACAATTGGTTAACCTACAACATTACACTTGATTATCTGGATTCTTGTTTACCTAGAAGTACACGTATTTATGGAAGAATGCAGAAATTTTTTATAGGGAAAGTAATTGCTAAGCTTTTTCCTGTAAAGAAAATCTATTTTGGAGTAGATGAACCATATGATGCCTTATATAAGGCTGTTTTAGCTTCACCACATGATGATATTAAAGAGATTTTTCCAGATATACTGTTTTGTATAGATGGATTGACTCTTAAAACAGTTCGACGTTAATAAGATTAATTTTTAGTTGAAGGTATACACTATTGTGTATGCCTTTTTCCATGGCTGAAAATAATTTTTTTATTTTAGCTAGAGAGTAATTACGGATAAGCAAAAGCTCCAACTTGAATTAAGTTGGAGCTTTTGTCGCATACGTTTTCGTATGCTTTGCACTGTAATAATTAAATTTTTTAAAGAAACCTCATGTAATATTTGAAGTTTCTTTTTGTATTATTAAAATAGGAAACTTGGATTATGTGTGTAGTGGGTGATAATTTAATCTCCGATTTTTGTTTGAAGATAAAATTATTCATAATCCAAGTTACACCTATTAAAATAACCTAAAAGAGTTAATAACTGATTGATATGTAAAGAATAGTTCAATTTTATTACGAAATTTTCTGAATTCGATTATTCTATACATATCGCCGATTGATGTTCGGATATTCCATACTATCGTCTGAGTAGGGGTACGATATTTGTGAGATAGCCATCCAAAGTAATCAGTGAACTTTTTTTGACTCACTCGCGAATATGGATTTTCCTTTGCAAGTGCGATACAATCGAGTAAATACTTGGTTCCACATAGACTAGGATTAAATCTAAGAGATAATAATTCATTAAAAGTATTTTTCTTATAATTTGATGAATCTAATTTATGTGAATGATAAGTATTTAGTGAAAGCATTTTTAATCGATTACATATTATGTTTATGGTATGTATATCTGCATTGAAAATATTTAGGTTTAGATGTTTGTAATCTAAATATACATCAAGAGATATTTTGAATTTGTTATCACTAATTATTACATCAGGTTTATAATCCTTGCAAAATTTTATGCCGAATTTTGTAAGGCCGTTTCCAAAACCTAGTATTTGTATATTTGAATTTGCTGTGATAACCAAGTTGGATAAGTTGATTAAATATTCTAATTTTTCATAAAACATAAAAATAGTAATCATAATAAAAAATCCTTACATAAATATTAACGAAAGTTTTTAGCAAAAAGTTGCGCAAAAATGAAAAAAAATTAAAAAATTTTTAAAAATTTGTATTTTTTGTTGAAAATGTGCGAGAAAGGAAAGAGATATAATGGAGGATTATAATATTGTAGAGAAAATTAGAAGTGGGAATGATACTGAGTTTGATGTTATATATCATAAGTATCATGATAAGTTATTTAATTATATTTATGTGAAAATTAATAACACGTTTGATGTAGAAGATTTATTACAAGAAACATTTGCTAAAGTATATAGGAATATAGATTATTATAATAAGGATAAAAGTTCTTTTTATAATTTTATTTTAGCAAATGCTAATCAAGTAATTGCAGAGTATTTCAGAAAAGAGCTTTTAAATGAGGAGAAAACAGAAAAAGTTGTTGCTAGAATGGAGATTATTGGTGAGGATGAGCTTACTGATATATGTGATTCAAGTGATGTCAATTACAGATTAAGTGAGATTTTCAGCGAACTTTCTGCTGAGCAATTGAAAGCTATAAATTTGATTTATGCTAAAAGATTGTCTTATAAAGAAGCTGCAAGAATTATGGGAAAATCTGAATTGAGTTTGAAATCTTTATTGTTTAGAGTGAGAAATAAAATTAAACATAAGATTGTAGAAAATTATCCTGAAATTGCTAGAGAGTATGGATTTAAGAAAGCATTGAAAATTGTGATTGTTTCTTGTGTATGTTTAGGTTTGATTGGTGGATTTTCATATGCTACATGGAGATTGTTGAAGGATAACTTTAGAAAAGAAAGTTTTAATGTTACTAATGTCGTTTCTGATATTTCAGATGAGAATGCTATTGTTTCTAGAAGTGATGCGTGTGTAAAGATTAATGAATATTTGAAAATTCTTGGCGTTGATGTGAGTATTACTGAAAGTGATTTGCATTTGAGAAATGATTATCAGTTAGATGATATTTGTTGGATTGTAGAAGATGATATATGTAGGTTAGCTATTAGTGCTACTACTGAAAAAATAGCTATGTATGCTTATTATGATTCTAATTTAGATAATACTGTTGATTATAGTGTAAATGTTTTAAATGAATTAAAATTGATTGATGGATATGATTTAGCATCAGAAGAAGATAATGGTGATATTAAATTTGTAGAATATGCTAAAAAGTATGGTGATATTTTTAATGAGTACCAAAGAGCTAAAGTTACAATAAAAGATAATAAGATTTTGAATATTGGTGTATTAGACTATGATTATGAAGATACAGAGGTTAAGGTTTCTAAAGAAGAAGCATTGAAGATTTTACATGAGAATGGAATGGATATTAATGATGTTGAACTTGCAATTGAAAATGTAAATTTGGCAGTAGATATAGATGTATCAGATGTAAATGAGGAATTAACTGAAAATACAATAGATTATAATAAAATCAATAAAAAGAAAAAAATAATAAGAAAAGTATGGAAAGCAATTGATGAAAATAAAGTAGTATGGATAGATGCAGAGGATGGAAATATGATTAATGTAGAAGGCGAAAAAGTTGAACAAAAGGGGTAGCTAGTTATCTAGCTACTCCTGTATATGTTGTACTTCCATATAATCTTATAGGTGTTGTTCCTGAACCAGGGACCATAGATGCTGCATTTAATGCTGCGTTTCTTACTGAACTATGTCCTACATAAGTTAGCCAGAAATAATATCCAAAAGTATCTGCATTTTGAGTATATACAGCATTATACCATCCTAAGAAACATCTACTGGTATAACCTGTTGTGTGAAATGCATTTGCTAATGTAGCATCTGCTGCACTATGAGAAGAATCTATAAATACAAAATCCCAATTTCCAGAAATCATTGAACTTGTTATAGAATAACCATAGTAATCATTAAAATATCCAGAACCACCAAAAGTATGAACATACATTGCATATCCATTACCTGTATTATTAATCCATGCAAGCATTGAATCTCTTGTTATTGCTCCAAGACTTGATGTACAAGAATAACCTAAGTTTCCAAGACCTTTTATTGCATAAGTACCACAATTGTTGTAATAAGAACTTTTACTACTTGAAAATACTTTTGCACTTGCTGATGCATGACAAGTAGTAGAAAATACAGTGAAAACTATTAAAAGAATAAGTGTTAGTGATATTATTTTTTTATTCATTTATAGAATCACCTCCAATTACTTTGTTACTTTCAGCATCTACATAGATAAGTGAATTGTCTGATGATTGAATTACCCAAGTAGGGTGTACAGAGGTATCGGCGTTGTTATTATCATAGAATTTATTTGCTTTTTCCATTGATAAGTTAGCAGATACGATATCAGAAGAATTAATTCCTAGGTTTTGTACAGCTGTAGATTCTGCGTCTTCTTTACTTGTATTTACTGTGCTAGATGTAGCACTTTCATTAAATACTGTTAATGAAACAATTTCATCAGAATCTGGTATAAAGAATACTTTTACAGATTCATATTTATTATATATTCCGTTATAATTTTTCTCAAAATTTGCTTGCCAAATTAAATCATCAAATTTTTCTAAATAATTTAATTCATATGTTGAAGGCAAGTTTAATTCCTTGTATTTATTAACTATATAATTTTGTGCAGTTGTTTTATCTGCTGTTGATACTTCAGAAGTTGAAGAAATCGTTTTACTGTAGATTCCAGCTAAATTATTATCTGTATCTAAATTAATAAGATATTTTGAATTTTCAATAGAATAAAAATCTTTGTTCTGCATATCATCATGAGTTACTTGTGAATTTATTTTTTCTGATGATGAATTTAATTCACTAAATATTTCTGTACTTTTAGAAATACTAGCAGAACTTACTGCTTTTGGAGTTGCTGAAACTTTATCTTGTGATATGCTTGAATTGGTTGCATATACAAAAGTTGCGGTTGCCAAAGAAAATAAAGCAGTGGAAGTTAAAAGAATTTTAATATTTTTTTTCATATATACACCTCCGAATAAAAAAATAATATAGCTATATCGAAAAATATAATATTACATTAGAAGCACTTTTTTAATAAAAATATATTAAAATAGAAAAAAAACTTTCTAGATTTTCTAAAAAAATGTTTTAGACATAAATAGGAAAAATCTTTTCAATGAGTTTATAATGAGGTAGTGTAACTAGCGTAGGCAAACAAATTTACTGTACACATAAAAAATAAAAATAAGTTAAAAGTAAAAGATACTCACATGTGTATGTGAATAACTTTGTCGAAAAAGAACAACTAAATAGATTATTAACAGAGTTATCCACTTTATCCACAGCGAAAATTGATTGAAAAATGATTTACATAACATGAATAGAAATTGTTGGGAATTGATCTTGTTGGGGGGTTGTTTTTTTAATTGTTTTTTGTATTGACTTTTTTTGTTTGTCGTATTAAAATGTTTCTATATTAATAGTACGGTGATGAAGAATGAATTTACTTTTCTTTCGCTAGAGAGCTGGGATGGTGGAATCCAGTGTTGGAGGGTATTGGATGGAACTTCTGAGTATTTGTTTTAATTAAGTGGGTCTTTTTAGATCAATTAGGGTGGAACCGCGGAGTTATCTTTCGTCCCTGAGTGGGCTATAGATAACTTTTTTTGTTGCCTTTCAAATAATTTTCATCATTTTGCTGTGTTACATTTCGCTTTTAATTCCTGTGATGTACCTTCGTATGCCTCGGAATATAAAAGTTCATGTGCCTTGCAAAATAATAAAACTTATTTGAAAGTTGGTATTAATTTTCATCATTTTGCTGTGTTACATTTCGCTTTTAATTCCTGCGACGTACCCTCGTATGTCTCGGAATATAAAAGCTCATGTGACTTTCAAATAATTTTCATCATTTTGCTGTGTTACATTTCGCTTTTAATTCCTGCGACGTACCCTCGTACGCCTCGGAATGTAAAAGCTCATGTGCCTTGCAAAATAATAAAACTTATTTGAAAGTGGTTATGAAAATATTTTATTTGAAAGCTAGTATTAATTTTCATCATTTTGTTGTGTTACATTTCACTTTTAATTTCTGTGATGTACCTTCGTATGCCTCGGAATGTAAAAGCTCATGTGCCTTGCAAAATAATAAAACTTATTTGAAAGTGGTTATGAAAATATTTTATTT
>CAKPDW010000023.1 GCA_934149115.1 uncultured Clostridia bacterium | reverse complement strand
AAAGAAAAGCAAGAAAAGAAATAAAAAATAATGAAAATAAAGAAGAAATGCAAAATCAAATGAATATCAACTGGTATCCAGGACATATGGCGAAAACCAAACGTCAAATAACAGAAGATTTAAAATTGGTAGATGTAGTAATAGAATTATTAGACGCACGTATACCAAAATCAAGCCGAAATCCTGACATACAAGGAATGCTAAAAAACAAAAAGAAAATAGTGATTTTAAATAAATCAGACCTTGCAGATGAAAAAGAAACAAAAAAATGGATAGAATATTTTAAAAAGAAAAATATTTTAGCAATAGACGTAGATTCAAATCAAGGAAAAGGAATAAAACAAGTATCACAAGCCATAGAGAAGATAATGGAAGATGAACTAAAAATTCAAAATAGCAAAGGAAGAATAAGAAAAACAATAAGAGTAATGATAGTTGGAATTCCAAACGTAGGAAAATCATCTTTTATAAACAGAATATCTAAAAAAACAACAATGACAGTAGGAAATAAACCAGGTGTAACAAGACAAAAACAATGGATTAGAATAGGTAATCAAATAGAATTATTAGACACACCAGGTGTTCTATGGCCAAAATTTGAAAGTGAAGAAGTTGGACTAAATTTGGCATATACAGGAAGTATAAAAGAAGAAATTTTAGAAAAAACAGAGATTGCATATAATTTATTAAAATTCTTAGATGAAAACTATTCAGATGATCTATACGCTAAATATAAAATATCAGAACAAGAAATAGACGAAATAAAAGATAATCCACAATACACATTAGAGTTGATGTATTTAATAGGCAAAAAAAGAGGAGCATTAATATCAGGTGGAAATATTGATGAAGAAAAAGTTGCAAAAATTATTCTTGATGATTTTAAAAATGGTAGAATAGGAAAAATAACATTAGAAAAGGCGGAATAAAATAATGGAGTTAATAAATAGAGAAAAAGAAGAAGTAGATATAAACTTATTATCACCACTAACATGGGCATATGTAGGAGATGCAGTATATGAGCTTTACGTACGAACCAACTTAGTAAACAAAACAAAATTAAAACCACATAAACTACACATAGAATCAATAAAATATGTGAAAGCTAAAGCTCAAGCAGACATATTAAAAGAAATAATGGACAAGCTAACAGATGATGAAAAAGAAATTGTGAGAAGAGCAAGAAATGCTGAAAATCATCATTTACCTAAAAACGCAGAACCAGAAGATTATATGTATTCTACAGCATTTGAAGGACTAATAGGATATTTATATTTGTGCAAAAAAGATGAAAGATTAAAAGAAATATTAGAAATGTGTATACAATTTTAAAAATAAAAAAGTATCAAGTAAAATAAAAACTTGATACTTTTTTTGGTGACCCCTACGGGAATCGAACCCATGATTCCACCTTGAGAGGGTGGCGTCTTAACCGCTTGACCAAGGGGCCACATCAACATTAATATTTATATCATAAAAGCATATCAGTCGTCAATAGATTTATGAAAAAATAATTGCACATATATTAGTGTAATGATATAATTACAAAAAATAAAATTAAAAGGGGTAAAATGAAAAGTAAAAAAACAAATAAAATTATAAAAATCATAGTTTTCATAGTATTATTAATAATTATAGCCATAACAACACTATTAGGAGTCTATTTTTATCTAAAAAATAAAAACAATTTAAAAGAAAATCCAGCAGTATATTATGCAATCTTTGATGATGGAACATATTATATACCTAAAGCAGAACCAAATATCAAATTTGCAATAGACACAAATGATAAAAATTCATATAAACTTACAAATTCTAATAATGAAACAGTAGAAAGTAAAATAGTAGAGCAAAAAGGAAAAAAATATATTCAGGCAAACAAAAAATATACAGAAGGCGAAACATATCAATTAGAATTAGACACAGCAAATTTTGATGATGAAAATTTAAAAGAAACAAAAAAAGTTCAATTTAAGATAAAAGAAAAGCAAAAAAGCGAATATGAAATATCAAAAAACGCAATAACAGTAAATAAAGAAGATATCACACAAGAAGATGAAACAAAAATAAAATTAAACAATAAAGACATAAAAGAAGGACAAACAATCCTAGTAAAAGATGGAGATAATATTAATAACGCATACAAAATATCAAACATTAATGGTGATGAAGCCACAATAGAAGCACCAAACATATCAGAAATATATGAAAACGTTGATTTATATAAAGAAGGAAAAATTAATTTTAATGATTTAAAAGTAAAAGAAAACGCAGAAATAGAAATAGAGAAAAGTATAAAAAAATCAGCATTATATAAATTCCTATCAACAGAAGTATATGCAGCACAAGGTGATACAAAAATATCATTAGAGACTGATGGAGATAAAGTAAAAATAGAAATCGAACTAAGCTTTAAGGCAGACGGAGAAAAAAAACTAGGATTAGATTCCTTAAAACAACATGACCTATCAATAAAATTATCATATGAAATATCAACAGAATACATAGTAGATGTAAAAAAAGATTTTTCAATAAATTATGATATGGCAGTAAAAACAACAAGTGAAATACAAATAGAACTAAAATCAGGAAATGCATATTTAAAAGGAATATCAAATATAAGTGATGAAGAATACAGCAAATCAATTCAAGAAATAGTGCAAAAACTACAAAACGAAGTTCCAGATGTATCAGAAAATTCAATAGATATTGGAGCAATCGAAGTTCCAACAGGAATACCAGGAATAAATGTATATTTTGATATATATTTCCAAACTCAATTATCATTACAAATAAATTTAACATATCAAGGAAAATTTGAAACAGTACAACATGCAGGATTCATAATGAATAAAAATGAAAAAAGAGCATATCAAAACACTAGTCAATCAACATCATCACACGAAATTACAGCATTAGGAAAAGCAGAAATAAAAATAGGAATAGGACTAGATGGAGGAGTAAGCATAATAAATAAAGACATAGCGCATGCAGGAATAGGAGTAGAATTAGGAGCATATAATGAATATTTTGCAACTGCAAAATTAGAATTTTCAACAAACAAACAAGATAACGACTCAGGAATAACTGCCAAAATAGAACTCGGAATATATTTACAAGTAAAATTCGATTGCTCAGTAGACGTAGTATTTTTCAAAGCAGACTATAGCGCAAATTTAGCAGAAGTTAAGCAACCAGTACTAAAACTAGAAACAGGAGTAGATTGGTCAGATAATAATACAGCAACAGATAACACCAAAACAGAAACACCAAGTTCTAGTAACCAAACACCAAGTACATCATCTCCAAGCAATACAACGACAGGAACAGAAACAGGGACAGTAGGAAGTTTGTCAATTAATACAGATTCAGAACCAATAAAAGCATATAAAAAATATATTACAAGTAAACAATATATAGAAGATTACAAAAAATATTATCAAGAATCCCAAATAAGTGACAAACAATTAAATAATGTTGGATACTGTATATTTGATTTGAATAAAGATGGAATACCAGAATTAATTATAAGTAGTCAGCTAGAAATAGCTTGGAATGTAGATACAATATATACGTATAATACATCAAATAAAACAGTAGAAAAAATTGATATGATATACAATTATGGAGGAATCCGCTATGAGAAAAATGAAAAAGAAATTGTATATAGCGAAATTAGACCAAATATAGTAACAGGTTCAAGTGGATTTTATAAATTACAAAATAATAAATTAGTATTAGAAAAGGTTGTGTGGCACGATAGAGGATATGACGATAGTACAACTAACCAATATGTAGATAATGCAGGAGTTAGATATGCAAATGGAAAAGAAATAAAAATTACAGAAGAACAAGAAAGAGCATATTATAATAATGTTATTTATTTTTCATATCAAGATATAAATAATGTAAAATAAAAAGGGGGTAGTAAATTGAAAAAAAACAAAATTATAATAATTACAATTATAATTTTAGTAGTAATTGTAGCATCAGCAATAGGAGGATATTTTGTATATAAACATACAGAAGCCCAAAAGCCAATTGAACAAGGATGGGCAAATACATATTATAACTACATAAAAAAAGACAGTAACGGAAATATTCAAGACAATTCAAAATTAAGTTTCATAGAAGTAGAAAATATCCAAGAGCCAGTAATGTTAGTAGAATATAATAAAGAAAACAAAACAAATACAGATATTTATTATATAAATGATGGAACAGTAAAAAACATAATAGATTTAGGAATAACAGATGTAGAATTATTATATGACATAAGCAATCAAAAATACAACTGGTATACACATAAAGAAACAGAAAGTGCAGACATATATAAAAAAGTATCATCACAAATTGCAGGAGAAACAACAGAACCAGAAAATACAGTTGAAAACACAATAACAAACAATACAGAACCAACAAACACAACTGAAAGCACAAATACAGCAAATAGCACAGAGCCTGCAAACACATCTGAAAGCACAAATCCAACAGCAAACAGCACAGAATCAGCAAACACAACTGAAAATTCAAATACAACAAATACTACAGAATCAACAAATGCAACAGAAACAGATGGAGAATATACATTTGCAAAAGGAGAAGAAATTACAGAAGCCAAAACAGATGGAAGCCAAATATCAATACCAAAATTCGATACAATATTTGTAAAAGCAAACACAGACTTAGACAAAATAGACTATAAAAAAGATATGAAAGACAAAGAACTAAAAACAGCATTAGCAGAAGGAGCAAACAAATATAAAACAGAAGACGAAATAATAACAGACGAAATAAAAGCAGAAACAACACAAAAAGTAACTGAAGTAGAACAGAAAAAACAAGAAATGGAAACAGCAAAAGCAGAAAAAGAAAAAGCTGAAGAAGAAGCAATGAAAATAACAGCAGAAAACATACAAACAAAAATAGGAGAACATTTAAAATATGCATCATGCGTATATTTAGGTTCATATTATGGATTACCAACTGTATATAAAACAAATGATGTAACAGGAAAAGTAACAATACCAGGAACATCAGAAGAAATGATGGTATATGAAGTAGTTGGACTAAAAAGTATTCAAAGCCTAAAAGATCAAATGGCAACATATATGACATCTGATGCAATTACTAAATTAAGAAAAAGCCCATCTTCAAGCTATACAGAAGGATTAAAAGAATATAATGGAAAAGTATATTTAGTTAGAGGAGGAATAGGAGACGGACCAGTAATAGACACTAAAAAAGCCAAAGTATTAAGTTCTGAAAAAGGAATAACAAAAGTACAATTGACAGACATAGACTCATTAGGAGATATAGTAGAAGCAACAATTACACTTACAATAGAATACAATAAAGAAACAGGGAAATATATGATAACAGATTGTACAATAAACAATAAATATTAATCAAGAAAACGCAGGTAAAAACACCTGTGTTTTTTTTGAACAAAAAACGAACAAATGTATTGACAAAATAAAAATTAGAAGTATAATAGATATACAAACAAACGTACGGAGGTATACTATGATAGGTTCGTTACACATAAAAAATGTAGGAATAATAGAAGATATAACAATAAATTTAAATGAAGGTTTCAACGTATTTACAGGAGAAACAGGAGCAGGAAAAACATTAATAATAGACTCATTACAAGTCTTAGCAGGAGGAAGATTCTCAAAAGAAATAATACGACACGGAGAAAAAAGTTCATACATAGAAATGTTAGTATATTTAGGAGAAGAAGAATATTCAATATCAAGAGAAGTAAACATAGCAGGAAGAAATATTTGCAAAATAAATGGAAGACTAACAACAGTAAATGAACTAAAAACATTTATGAAAAAAGTAATAGACATACATGGCCAACAAGATAATCAAACAATCCTAGAACCATCAAGCCATATAAAATTTTTAGACGGATTCATAGGAAACAAAATAGAAAAAATAAAAAAAGAATACATAGAAAAATACAATAAATACATAACAATAAAAGAAGAACTAAAAAAGAACTATGGAGACGATAAAGAAAAGCAAAGAAAACTAGATTTATTACACTATCAACTAAATGAAATAGCAGAAGCAAATTTAATAGAAGGAGAAGAAGAAGAACACGAAGAAAATTTAAAAAAAATATTAAATTCAGAAAAAATACAAAAAAGTTTAGAAGAAGCACATTATAAATTAGAAGAAGGAATATTAGCAGAACTAAATTCAGTAATACGAGCAATAGAAAAAATAAGCGAATACGATACAGCATATGAAAAAACACAAGAACAAATCCAAAGCGCATATTATGACCTAGAAGAAGCGGAAAGAGAGCTATATAACTATAAAGAAAACATATATTTTGACGAAGAAGAAAGAAACAACATAGAAGAAAGAATAGACCTAATTCAAGACCTAAAAAGAAAATATGGAAACAATATATCAGAAATATTAGAATACAAAGAAGAAGTCGAAAAACAAATAAACGAAATAGAAAATCTATCAACATATATAGAACAACTAAAACAAGAAAAAGAAATAATAGAAAATCAATTAGAAGAACTAGCAAACCAAATGAACCAACTAAGAAAAGAATACAGCATAAAAATGTCAAAAGAAATAAATACAGAACTACAAGATTTAGAAATGAAAAACGCAAGATTTTCAGTCAAAATAGAAAACAGAAAAGAATTCAACATAAATGGAAAAGATGATATAGAATTTTTAATTCAAACAAACATAGGAGAAACAGAAAAGCCACTAATAAAAATAGCATCAGGAGGAGAAATGTCAAGAATTATGCTAGGAATAAAAAAAGTATTAGCAGACGTAGATAAAGTACCAGTATTAATATTTGACGAAATAGATACAGGAATTAGTGGAATAGCAGCAAAAAAAGTTGGAATAAAAATGAAAGAAATATCAAAAACACACCAAGTAATATGTGTAACACACTTAGCTCAAATAGCAGCAAAAGGAGATTATAATTACTTTATAAAAAAAGAAGTAAAAAATAATAAAACAAACACAAGAATAAAACAACTGGACGAAGAAGAAGTACTACAAGAAATAGCAAGAATAGCAACAGGAGAAATAAACGAAATATCAATACAACACGCAAAAGAATTAAGAAAAGAAAAAATTGCATAAAAAACAGATTATTTTCCAAGAATAATATAAAAAGAAAGAGGTGAAAAACTTGGAAAATAATAATTTAAACATATTAGACGAAGTCAATAAAGGAGCAACAATGGGAATGGACGCAATAAAAATGGTAGGAGACAAAACACAAAACGCAGACCTAAAAGCAACACTAAAAACAGAATATGAAAAATACAACAAAATATCAGAAAGAATACACGAACTATATTCACAAATAACAACAGAAAAGAAGCCACATGAAACAAATAAAATGGAAAAAATGATGACATGGTACGGAATACAAATGAAAACAATAACAGACGATACACCATCAAAGCTATCAGAATTATTAATGCAAGGAACAAATATGGGAATCATAGAAGGAAGACGATTATTAAATGAAAACCAAAACACAAGAATAGATGAAAGTGTAAAAAATATATTAAATGACTTTGTCTCAATGCAAGAAGACAGTGTAGAAACACTAAAAAAATTTCTATAAGCCAAAAATCAAATTTTAATATACTATGAAAAAGGACTGAAAAATCAGTCTTTTTTCATACAAAAATCTTTTGAGTATTAAAAAAAAATATGATATAGTAAAGAAAAAAAGGAAAAGAAAATTGAAAGAAGAATTTGTAGAAATAAATGGAGAAAAAATATATTTTTATGTTCAAAGAAAAAAAGTAAAAAATCTGAATTTAAAAGTGAATGCAGACCAAAAAGTAATAATATCAATTCCAATGAGAATGCCAATAGAAACAGCAAAAAACTTTATCAAGAAAAAAATAAAATGGATAAAAAAGCAACAAGAATTTTATAAAAAAATACCACAAAAAAAAGAAAGCAAAGAATTTAAAAATGGAGAAAAAGTATATCTACTTGGAAAAGAATATGAATTAAAAATAAAAAAAGACAAAATAAATAATATAAACATAACAAATCAAAATATAGAACTATTAATAAAAGAAAAATATATAAACAATGAAGAATACATAAAAAAAGCATATGATAAATGGTTAAGAGAATATGCACTAAACATATTTAAAAAAAGAGTACAAGAATACCAAGAAAAATTAAGCAATTACGGCATAAAAAATCCAAATATAGAAGTAAGAAAAACAAAAGCAATATGGGGAAGTTGTACACCAGTGAGAAACAAAGTAACATTTAATTTAAACCTAATAAAAACACCAATGTATTGTATAGAATACGTTGTCTTACATGAATTAGCACATTTTGAATATCAAAACCACAGTAAAAATTTTTATAAATTTGTAGAAAAATTCATGCCAGATTGGAAAAAACGAAAAAAGATATTAGACGAAGAATTCATGTTAATAGGAAGAAAATAACTAGGCAAATCCAAACAAATCTGTTATAATAAGCATACTAAAAAAATAAAAGGAGAAATATATGGAAGAAGTAGGAAAAATAATATTTGATTTAATAACTGAAAATTTTAAAGACAATATAAACGAAAACAAAGACTTAAGAGATTATTTAAAAGAAAAAACAAAAAATGAATTAATGTCAACATATGCACTATATAATATTGCAATCTGTGATACAAACGAAATCGTAGAATTAGAAAATTACAGCAAAGAAGAACTAATAGAAAGAATAATGGACTTTTTAGATGTTCAGCTTGTAGCAATACTACAATTTTTTGAATATGATAAAATGGAAGAAGTACGCAAACTTGCAGAACAAGACAAAGTATTAAATTCAGAAACAAATAAAAATTTAAAAATACCACTATTTATAATCAACGTATTAAGAAAATTAAATTTTGTATTCTGTAATAGAAAAGGCGAACACATTGAAATGCATATGCCAAAATTTATTAGAGAAAAAATTAAGAAAATCAAAAATGATGTATATTTAGAAAGCTATGACGAAATACTATTATATACCAAAGGTCTAGTTAATGCTTATGGAGCAATAGACTTTGAAGAAGCATATGACATAATAAGTAATGATATAAGAATAAGTTATGATAGATATTACACATTATTAAGTTTTGTAAGTGCTATGGAATTGGAGCCAATAGTATTTTCACTTAATCGTATTGCAAATTATAATTTGAGTGAAAAACAAGTTGATGAACTAATGAAAATAAATAAAGATATAATCATATACGATAAAAAAATGTATGAAATGCTAGGAGATAGTGGATATCTAAATACAATACAAGAGTATAATGAATTAAACAGATATTTAAAGGAATACTATGATATAGATTTAAATGAAGATGAAATTTTAAGAGATGAATTAGTAAATAACTATATAGAAGTATATCAAGCAGATCCAAATGAAGCAAAACAAATGATAGAAAACGCTATAGAGGAGTATTTGGAAACAGATGATATAGAAAAAAGAAAAATTATAAAAAAATTAGATGAAATAAGAAAAGAAATGCCAATTTGGGCAGAAGGTGGAAAAATCACAAAATAAAAAACTTGCTAATTAACATAAAACATGATAAACTTACATATGTAACAAATTAAAAACTCTATAAGCAAATGCAAGGAGGAAAAATTATGAAGAAAGATAATAGGCAAGAACGGCTAAAAGCTATTAAATTACGCTATGTTGTATTTCCAACAGAATGTAAAATTTGTGGAAAAAAACACAAGTTTGAAAAAATGTGGAAATTCCAACGATACTATATTAATAAAGAAGTAGTTAATTGGCATTTTTGTCAAGATTGTATTTCTTCAGCAGAAGAAGCTCTTGAAGAAATTGATACAGACGAATGTGTTTTTGGCATTGCACATGTAGACAGTTTTTTCACTTATCAAAAAAAAGATTATACAAGAGTAAATGCTAGATTTGATTGAGAGTAAACATTTTATTTAAAACAAATTTGAAAAATTAAATTTTCATATTTGACTCTAATTTCAAATCAATGTAGGAAAAATTTTTGAAAATCCTATAATAGAAAAAGGACCTGATAAAATATAATTCAGGTTCTTTTTCTATTATATAGAATATTATGCAGAAAAATTATTCAAGAAACTCATGAGATAATTTGGAAATAGCCTTAGTTTCAATACGAGAAACATAAGAGCGAGAAATCCCAAAAATTTTAGCAACCTCATTTTGAGTAAGAGGTTTTGAATTATTCAATCCAAAGCGAAGAATAATAATTTCTCTTTCCCTAGGTTTCAAAACAGAATCAATCTTTTCATATAACTTTTTTTGCTTTAATTTCAAATCAATAGCATCTTCAATACTACGTTCATTATTTTCCAAAACCTCCTGTAAAGTAATAACATTATCATCCTTATCCTTACCAATAGGTTCATTAAGAAAAACCTCAGAATTCAATTTTTTTGAATTCCTAAAAAACATTAAAATTTCATTTTCAATACACCTAGAAATATATGTAGAAAGCTTAACACCCTTTTTAGAATTATAACTATTAATTCCCTTAATTAGCCCAATAGTTCCAATAGAAATTAAATCATCTAAAGAAACAGAAGGAGAAGTATATTTTTTAGAAATATGAGCCACCAAACGCAAATTTCTTTCAATTAAAACATTTTTTGCATCATTATCACCAGATTCAAATTTATCCAAATAAAATTTTTCCTCATCACATGAAAGAGGCTCTGGAAACAAATTATTATTAGATATGTACCCAAACATAAAAACAGAATAATTAATAAAGGTTAAAAACCCTGAAATGGACAATACAAGCATAACATAGCCCTCCAAATATCTATATAGAAATATATGAGAAAAAATAAAAATAGTGCGTGTCAACTTAAAAATAAACTTGTCACAAAATGTCCATATTTATGATTAATGAAAACTTGTAATTAATCCCAAATGCATATATAATAAAAAAATAAAATTCAAAAAGAAAGAAATAAAGAAATGAAAGAAATAGAAGAATGTAAATTATGCCCATTTGAATGTAAAATAAATAGAAATGAAAATATAAAAGGCAGATGCAAAGCAGGAAAAAATATAGAACTAGGATTATATACATTACACTATGATGAAGAACCATGTATAAGTGGAAAAGAAGGTTCAGGAACAGTATTTTTCAGCAATTGCAATTTAAAATGTAACTACTGCCAAAATTATAAAATAAGTTGTGAAGGAAAAGGAAAAGAAATAACAATTCAAAGATTAGCTGAAATATTTTTAGAACAACAAGAAAAAGGAGCAAATAATATAAATCTAGTCACAGCAGTCCCATATGTACCACATATAATTAAAGCAATAAAAATCGCTAAAGAAGAAGGACTAAAAATCCCAATATTATATAATACAAGTGGATATGAAAAAGTAGAGACACTAAAAATGCTAGAAGGATACATAGATATATATCTGCCAGATTTCAAGTATTATGATAATAACTTAGCAAAAAGATTATCAGGAGTGGCAAACTATAGAGAAGTAACAGAAAAAGCATTAAAAGAAATGTATAGACAAGTCGGAGAAAACCAATACAACGAAAAAGGAATATTACAAAAAGGAATGATAATAAGGCATCTAGTATTACCAAACAATATCGAAAACTCAAAACAAGTATTAAAATGGATAAAAGAAAATATGCCAGAAACAATCACAATAAGTCTAATGGCACAATATTTCCCAACATATAAAGCAAAACAAGATTCAGAAATAAACAGAAAACTAACACAAGAAGAATATAATGAAATTGAAGAATACTTATATGAATTAGAAATTGAAAATGGATATATACAAGACTTAGAAGATGAAGAAGAAAAATACGTACCAAAATTCTAAAAATAAGATAAAAAAGTATGGAAAACACATAAAAAAGGGTTAATTTAAAAAATTAATCCTTTTTTGTAAAAAATTGTAATTTGAAAAGCTTCTACACTCAAAAATGTACTATAAAAAAATAAAAAAATCAAATATCAAAATACATTAAATTAGTCAGTATAATATCAAAAAAAAGAGAAAAACTAAAATAAACAAGAAAAAAAACGGTGAGAAAGAAAAAAAAGAATTTGAAACAAACAAAAAGATATGTTAAGATAAATACAACATATGAATAAGTTATTAATTTTCCCTGCATGGTGCGTTTTTGACAGAGTTTTTAGAACCTACAAGTTTTGGAGAAGGGAGCATGATCTCTGAATATGGCGTGTAAGCTTACGAGCTTTATCAGTAAGAAACCCAGAAGTATTTAGGACGGCACCCACCTGTTTTAGGACAGGTCCATAAAAATTCTTATGCATGACGGCTAATGTGGGGGTTTTTGTATTTTGTCAAGGGGACGACCTTTCTGACACACACCTCAAACCCAGTTGTTGTCTTAACTTGTCAAGGGGACGTGTTTACTGACAAGCAGAATACAAAAACATCATCAAACTGCGTAGAGGAGCACAGTGTGCTCCATAAAAAATACAACCAAGAAACATAATTGCAAAAGTGTCACTGGAGACTACATATAAAAAATAAAGAGAATAGTTCCTATATTTACAACCAAAAATAAAAATGCTAAAATAAAAACATTGGAGGATATATGAACATAAAAGAAGCAATAAAATATGGAATTGAAAAATTAAAAAATACAGATGATAAACTAATTAAAATAAAATTATTATTATCATACTATATGAAAGTAGATAAAAATTATATAATAACACATGACGATGAAAAATTAGAAAAAGAAATAGAAGAAAAATATAAACAAGGCATAAAGCAACTATCACAAGACATACCATTACAGTACATAACACAAACACAAGAATTTTACGGAAAAAAATTCAAAGTAAATGAAAATGTATTAATCCCTAGATACGATACAGAAATCTTAATAGAAGAAACACTAAAAATTATCAAACCACAAAATAAGATTTTAGACCTATGTACAGGAAGTGGAATTATAGCAATAACACTAGATGCAAACACAGAAAATATAGAAATATATGCATCAGATATAAGTGAAAAAGCACTTGAAATTGCAAAAGAAAATAATAAAATAAATGGAACAAATGTCAAATTTATAAAATCAAATTTATTTGAAAATATCACAGAAAAAGATTTTGATATAATTACAGCAAACCCACCATATATAACAGAAAAAGAAATGGAAGAACTAGAAAAACAAGTAAAGAAAGAACCTCAAATAGCATTATATGGAGGAAAAGACGGATTAGACTTCTATAAAGAAATAACAAAAAAATCCAGAGAATATTTAAAATCACAAGGATTTTTAATATTTGAAATAGGATACAAACAAAAAGAAGAAGTAATCCAAATAATGAAAGAAAACAATTACAAAAACATAAATTGCATAAAAGATTTGAATGGACTAGACCGAGTTATAATCGGAGAAAAGGAGTAAAAATGTCTTTTTCATCAGAAACAAAAAAAGAATTAAGTTCAATAAACACATACTCAAAAGAAAATCTGATAGAAGCGGAACTAATAGGATATTTAATGTCAGCAAACACAAAAACAGAAAATGAATATACAGAATTTTTAACAGAAAACGAATTTAATATAGAACGAATATATAAAATTCTTTTCAAATTAAAAATAGAATATGAACCAGAAACAAAAAGAAAAACATTCATAGCAAAAATGAAATTACCAAAAATAAAAAACATTGAAGAACTAGAAAAAGAAGATGAAAAAAAAGCATTAATAAGAGGGCTATTCCTAGGAAGTGGATCAATAAATGAACCAACAAAAAAATATCATTTAGAAATTTTGTTACACAATCAAGACACAGCTCAATACGTTCAAAATATATTAAAAACATATAATATAAAAACAAGAATACTAGATAAAACACATACTGTATACATAAAAGAAGGAGAAGAAATCTCGAAATTTTTAGCATTTATAGGAGCACAAAAATCAGTACTAAAATTTGAAGAAATTAGAGTAATGAGAGAAATAAGAAATAACGTAAACAGACAAGTGAACTGTGAAACAGCAAACCTAAACAAAACAGTGAGTGCAGCAGTAATCCAAACTGAAGCAATAAAATTTTTAAAAAAAATGAAAAAATATGAAGACCTACCACCAAACCTAATAGAAATAGCAGAATTAAGACTTGAGTATCCAGAAATGAGTCTAAAAGATTTAGGAAACATGCTAGAAAACCCAATAGGAAAATCAGGTGTAAATCACAGATTAAAAAAAATTATAGAAATAGCAGAAGATGTAAAAAAAGGAGAGTAAATGAAAGAGATAGGAATATACATACATATACCATATTGTAAAAGAAAATGTTATTATTGTGATTTTAATTCATATGCAGGAAAAGAAGAAACCGAACCAGAATACATAAAAACAATAAAAAAAGAAATATCTGAATGTAAATACACAGGATTTAACATAGGCACAATCTACATAGGTGGAGGAACGCCATCATTAATAGACTCAAAATACATAACAGATATAATAGCAAAAATAAGAGAAAAATTTATAGTTTCACAAAATGCAGAAATAACAATAGAAGTAAATCCAGGAACAGTAAACAAAGAAAAATTACTAGCATATAAAAAAGCTGGAGTTAACAGATTAAGTATAGGATTACAATCAACAGATAATGAAACATTGAAAAAAATCGGAAGAGTACATACATATGAAGAATTTTTAAGAACATATAATATAGCAAGAGAAATAGGATTTAATAACATAAACATAGATTTTATGATAGCACTTCCAGGAGAAGATGAATGGAGCGTAGCAATACAAATAAGTGAAATAATAAATTTAAAACCAGAACATATTTCATGCTATTCACTAATACTAGAAGACGGAACAAAACTAAAAGAACTTGTAGAAAAAAATGAACTACAATTACCAGACGAAGAAGAAGAAAGAAAAATGTACTGGAAAATGAAAGAACTATTAGAAGAAAATGGGTATGAACACTATGAAATTTCAAACTTTTCATTACCAGGATACAATTCAAGACACAATATGGATTGCTGGAATCAAAAAGAATATTTAGGATTTGGAGCATCAGCACATAGTTATTTCAATGGAAAGAGATTTTCAAACCAAAAAACGATTGAAGAATACATATCAAATTATAAAAATAAAATAATTGAAGAAACTCAAACACAAGAAACAATGAAAAAAGAATACATGATGTTAGGATTAAGAAAAATACAAGGAGTATCAGTTTCAGATTTTGAGAGAAAATTCCAAGTAAATCCATTATTTTATTTCAGATTTGAAATATGTAAATTAGTTGATGAAGAATTAATAGAAATAGATTTAGATAATATAAAATTAACACCAAAAGGACTAGATGTAGCAAATCTAGTTTGGGAAGAATTTATATAAAATAAATATGAATATTATAGAACAAATCGGAAAATTTTCAATTTTCAGTCTTTACTCTACTCTTTATATTTTTCTATAAAATTGAAATTTTCAGTAAATTTGTTCGAGCGCGAAAATTTATTTTATAAATTTTCTGTGCAATTTTTTATATAATAGAAAAGTCAGCATGACTTTCCTATTATATAAGCAAAAGCGGTTTGAGTAAAAACTCAAACCGCTTTTGTACTAGACACTGGACATTAACAGGTTATTACAGATTATCTCTGAATTGGCACACTAAATAATGCAAGTACTGCACATTAGGAATATTCAGAAAACCCGTATGAACATTTCCAAAATTACCAGTTGGCTCTAATTTACGACAAGCAAAAATCAAATTAATACAAGCTTTTTGCCCACAAGCCCGAATATTTCCATGTTCATCAAAAACCTTGTCATAAGCAGTAAAAAACTTTTCCAAATTTTCAATAGTCAATGTCGTTGTCATAAGTCATACCTCCCAATTTTATATAGCGCAATTAATAAGTTACTAAAAAGAAGTATTGATAAGTTATCATAGCAATAGTATACAACAAAAAATACTAAAAGTAAATAAATATTTTTAAATAAATTAGCAAATACTATTGACAATTGCTAAGAATAGTTATAATATATATAAAGAATTTAGCAAAGAATATAAAAGACTGCTAAAATAAAAGAGGTAATAAAATGGTTGAAAATCTTGATAATAGAAAAAAAAGAATACTTCAAGCAATCATAGAAGAATACATTGATACTGCAGAACCAGTTAGCTCAGGAAATCTTGTAAAAGAATTAAACTGTAGCAGTGCGACAATAAGAAACGAAATGGCAGAATTAGAAAAAATAGGATACATAGAAAAGCCATATACATCAGCTGGCAGAATACCCTCTCAAAAAGGATACAGATATTATATAGACGAACTCCTAAGAGATGATAAATTAACAAAAAAAGAAATGCAGTACATAAAAACAAAATTAGAAACAACAGTAAACGAATTAGAAGACCTAACAAAAATAGCAACAACAACATTATCTGAACTAACACACTATACAACAATAGCCATAGGGCCAAAAATAGAAAACCATACAATCCTAGACGTAAAATTCGTGTTATTAGGAAGCAGAGTAATGATGGCAATAATATTAACAGACTCAGGAATAATTCGTGAAGCAATAATAAAATTTGATGAGGACGTTACAGAAGAACAAATAAGAAACCTAAATACAATATTTGCAAATCATATGGTAGGAAGACCAATAGATCAAGTAGGAGACAACATCGAAGACTTTATCACAGCAGAGATGAAAAATAGTATATCATTAATAAAAAAAATAATAGAAGAAATAGACAAACTATTCAGAGAAAATGATGAATTATATTTAGAAGGAACAAACAAATCATTTGATCTTCCAGAATTCCAAAAAGCAGATTTAGCAAAAAACTTCATGAATGTACTAGATGCAAAAGACCTAGTATCAGAAGTACTAAATACAGGAATAGCAGAAGACATAAACGTATATATAGGAAACGAATTACATGATGAAAAACTTAAAGATTTTAGCGTAGTAACATTCAATCATTTATTAGGAGATAAAGATATAGGAACAATAGGAATAATCGGACCAACAAGAATGGATTATTCAAAAGTAATTTCTATAATGAAATATATAAGTAAAAAACTACGAGAAGATTACGAAGATAATAAAAATTAAGAAAGAAGGGAAAAATATGGCAGAAAAAAAACAAAACACAGAAAAAGAAATTCATCAAGAAGAAAATATTGAAAAAGAGACAGAAGTAATTGAAAACAACATAGAAAAAGAACTTGATGAACTAAATGACAGATATAAGCGACTATTCGCAGAATTTGAAAACTACAAGAAACGAAACATGAAAGAAAGAGAATCACTAAGAAATATGCTAGTATCAGACATAATGACAAGCATATTACCAATAATAGATAATTTAGAAAAAGCCATAAGCACAGGAACAAAAGATACAGCATATGAAGAAGGAATAAAAATGGTATTAAAACAATTAAAAGACGTACTTGCATTCAACGGAGTAAAAGAAATTGAAACAATAGGAAAAACATTTGACCCAGAACTTCATGAAGCAGTTAGTCATGTAACAGACGAAAAATTAGGAAAAAATATCATAAAAGAAGAATTCAGAAAAGGCTATATCATAGGAACAAAAGTAATTAGACACTCTATGGTAATAGTTGCAAACTAGTTATTAAATTTTTTTAATATAAATTATACAAAAGAACAATTAAGAATAGATAAATAAGGAGGAACAAGAAAATGTCAAAAATTATAGGTATTGACTTAGGAACAACAAACTCATGTGTAGCCGTAATGGAAGGTGGAGAGCCAGTTGTAATTCCAAATCCAGAAGGAAATAGAACAACACCATCAGTAGTAGCATTCTCACAAAACGGAGAAAGATTAGTTGGACAAATAGCAAAACGTCAAGCAGTAACTAATCCAGAACATACAGTAATCTCAATAAAAAGAGATATGGGAACTGATAAAAAAGTAAAAATAGAAGGTGATGAATTTACACCACAAGAAATATCAGCAATGATATTACAAAAATTAAAATCAGATGCAGAAAACTATTTAGGAACAGAAGTAAAACAAGCAGTTATAACAGTACCAGCATACTTTAGCGATAGCCAAAGACAAGCAACAAAAGACGCTGGTAAAATAGCAGGACTAGAAGTTCTAAGAATTATAAATGAACCAACAGCAGCAGCACTTGCATTTGGAATGGACAAAGCTGAAACAGACCAAAAAATAATGGTATATGATTTAGGAGGAGGAACATTTGATGTATCAATCCTAGATATAGGAGATGGAGTATTTGAAGTACTTGCAACAAGTGGAAATAACAAATTAGGTGGAGACGATTTTGATCAAAAAATCATAGAATACCTAGTATCAGAATTCAAAAAATCAAATGGAATAGATTTAAGCACAGACAAAATGGCAATGCAAAGATTAAAAGAAGCAGCAGAAAAAGCAAAAATTGAATTATCAGGAGTTGGACAAACACAAATCAACTTACCATTCATCACAGCAGATAGTTCAGGACCAAAACACTTAGACATAACACTAACAAGAGCAAAATTTGAAGAATTAATAGGAGAATTAGTAGATTCAACAAAAGGACCTGTAAATCAAGCATTAAAAGATGCAGGAATTCAAGCAAGTGACTTAGACCAAGTATTATTAGTAGGAGGATCTACAAGAGTTCCACTAGTACAAGAAACAGTTAAGAAAATAACAGGAAAAGAACCAAATAAAGGAATAAACCCAGATGAATGTGTTGCATTAGGAGCAGCTATTCAAGGTGGTGTATTATCAGGAGATGTTAAAGACTTAGTATTACTTGATGTAACACCATTATCATTAGG
>CAKPDW010000022.1 GCA_934149115.1 uncultured Clostridia bacterium | reverse complement strand
GATTAGTATATGAAAAAGGAATTCAAAATTTAATAGCAGCAATGCCAAAAATATTACAAGGATATAATGATGCAAAATTAATAATAGCAGGACGTGGAGGAATGTTAGATGAGTTAAGAGCACAAGTTGATTATTTAGGAATATCAAATAAAGTTTATTTTACAGGATATTTAGATCACAAAACATTATGCAAAATGTATAAATGTGCTGATGTTTCAGTATTCCCAAGTACATATGAACCATTCGGAATTGTTGCATTAGAAGCAATGCTTGCAGGAATACCAGTAGTTGTATCAGATGTTGGAGGATTAAATGAAATAGTCGATCATGGAGTTAATGGAATGAAAAGCTATGCTGGAAATTCAAACTCATTAGCAGATTCAATTCTTTCATTATTATATAACCCACAATTATGTGCAAATGTTGTAAAACAAGCAAAATTAGATGTAAAAAATAAATACAATTGGACAAAAATAGCGCAAGACACACACTTTACATATCAAAAAGCAATTTGCCAAACAATGGCAGAAAAACAAGCTCGTCAAATTGCACAAGAAGAAGCACAAAAAACAAAAAAAGCAAAGAATTCAGAAAAAGAAATTACAAATTTACTTGGATTCAAAAAAAGACAAGCATATGCTTAGAATAATAATGAATTAAAAAACACTATAAAATAAATATGTTTTTACAAAAGAGAGTTGAAAAACTCTCTTTTTTGAATTAATATATAAAATATATTATGGTTATAATAAAGAAAAAGAAAGGAAGATTTTATATGAACGTATATGATGAAGTAAATAATTTAGCAAGAGCACTAAAAGAATGTAGAGAATACACAGAATTCAAAGATGCAAAAGATAAAGTAAAAGCTGTTGAAGGGTTAAAAACAAAAATAGAAGAATTTGAGAAAATAAGATATGAAGAACAATTATTAGCATTACAAGGTGAAAAACAATCAGAAGAAAAAATGAAAAAATTACAAGAGCTATATCAAATTTTAGTTCAAAATCCAGATGTCAAAGATTATTTTGACAAAGAAGTTAGATTTAATGTAATGATGGCAGATGTAAATAAAATAATTGGAGATGCAATAAAGGATGTACTAAAATAATGTTGACATTAACATAAAAATATGACATAATTAGTATGTAACTTTTTGATTATGTTGGCAAAATTTATTAATTTTACTAACATAAATATTATATTTTGTAACAGGTCGTTTTAAGGATTTGACTTTTGAAAGGAGCGTTATTTATGATCTTAGTTAGAAATGAAAGCGTATGTAGAATTACACGGGAACAGTTACTAGAAGGAGCGAAGGAATCCTTAAGCAAAACATTAAGCCAAATGTATCAAGCAGAATTTCTGGAAGAAGTGCTTGATGAAGCAACAGCAAAAGTAGAAATACCAGCAATCGTTGATTCGAATTCAATTTTTTTACTGAAAAACAATGAGCTGTTTGAATACAGATTTACTGATTCAGAAGAATATTTGCTTTTAGAAAATCAGTATCAACTGTCAAGCTTAAGTCCAAGGTATGCAGATTCAGAAAGTGGCATAAAGTTGCAATTCGATATGTCAACTTTTTTAATGCGTAACTGCCGGTGGGAAAAGAAAGTACTTATAGTAAAAACTGATAATACAGCAGAAATCTCAACATTTGAAACTGTGAAAGAAGTATTGAAAAAATGTTTATATAAATACTTATGTGAAGTCACAGCTAATCAAATAGTGAAAGATTTCGAAAGTGAAACTTTTTCAAATGCTATGTTCATAGTAAAAGATACTGAAAGAAATCTTTACTACGCATTTGAAAAGGAAAAAAGATGTAGAGAGATAAAAACCTTCTCGGTAGAAGAAACTGCAAAAATAATTCAGAAACACTTAAATAAAACCAAGACCACAAAGAAGTATAGCAAAAAGATGGCTATCAGATTTTACAATCTTTTATTTTCCAAATTTGATTTTGATGGTTACCCATTACATGTCGATTTCGACGAAAATGGAAATCGGGTTGTGAAAAAAATTATCGATTCAGTTTGGTTCTATTTAGGTGCAATTATACAATATGAAGATGAATATTTTTTATTATGGCGAGCAGTAGAGAAAGTAAATAAAAATGAAATCGTCTGGCATCGCAATAACCCAGAGATGAAGTTTCCACTACCTTCTGAGTATGCAACATATCGGAATTTTTGGTTAGCTTATTATGAAGATATTCACGAAGATCAGAGAGGACTATACGAAAATTTAGATAAATCCTCAATATTACCTTTTTTAGATCCTTACAGAGAGGTAAAGCCTGTAAATCTGAAAAGGCCTGATAAGTTTACTCATACGGTTTGGGAAAAATGTGGAGCATCTTTGCCAGATCCGAATGGCTACTATTATCATGAGTTACCAGATGAAATCTATATAGCTATATGCTATCAGGAAGAAGTAAAAAGAAAATAAAATGACCAACTATAATGCCCCCTTGTGATAACGAGGGGGCATTATAGGAAAATTCTGTTTAAGTATTGACATCAAAGAAGTTAGGAAATATAATAACAAAGTATATTATGCAAAAGGATGGTAAGAAAAATAAATGCAAAATTTATATTTTCAAAAAGACAAATTTAATAATCTTGATGATAATGAAATAATTGAAAAAATAAAAAATGGAGACAAAATGGCTTTAAACTATTTATTAGACAAATACAATGAAGTAGTAACCATGAAAGCAGGTAAATATTTTATTGTAGGAGCAGAAAAAGAAGATATAATTCAAGAAGGACTAATAGGCCTATTTAAAGCAATAAAAAGTTTTGATCCATCTAAGCAAAGTTCTTTTAAGACCTTTGCAAATCTTTGCGTAGAAAGACAATTACAAACAGCAATAAAATCATCAATGAGACAAAAACACATACCATTAAATTCATACCTATCCTTAAATATATCTGCATATGATGAAAACGAAGATACAAGTTTATTAGAAGTATTTGAAGCAGGAAATACAGCCGAAGATCCTTTAGACATAGTTACAAAAAAAGAATATTATAATTTCGTTGAAGACAGAATAGAAGAAACACTAAGTGACTTTGAAAAACAAGTATTACATAGATATACTAATGGAGAAAGCTATACAGAAATTGCACAAAAATTAAATGCACCAGTAAAATCAGTAGATAATGCGATACAAAGAATTAGAAAAAAAACAATAAAAAATGTATTGAACTATGAAGATTAAGAATAATGCTTTCATAGCTCAGTAGGTAGAGCACATCCATGGTAAGGATGGGGTCGCCAGTTCGATTCTGGCTGAAAGCTCCAGTAATAGATAACTCTGTAACTCACTAGATACAAGTGGTTACAGAGTTATTTTTTATAACTTAATGCAATTTTAATGCAAGAATATAAAAAATAAAAATTTTTATAAACATTATATGCCAAAAGCCAGCAAACAATTGAAAAAAGTGATGCTCCGTGGTATAATATTAATATCTTACTGTTGTAAGTTTATATAGAGTAACTGTTAACAATGAATATTGTAATAGGAGGAAAATAATATGACTGTAGTTGTGATTGGAATTATAGTTGCGCTCTTTGTAGTATTGTTGATTGGTTCTTATTCTTCATACAATGAAAATAAGCGAATAAAACCACAACCAATTAAAAGATTAACGAAAGAGCAAATTAAAGAGATTCATTCTCGAGGAAAAGTTACCCCTGCAGAAAAATTAGAAGAATGGAAAGAAATGGGAGTATGTGCACCAGGAGAGGAGATAGCAAATATAGAGGAACGGTGCGAAAAATTTAACTATTGTTGCAGAGATTGTTTAATTGATTACGCAAACCAAAAAGATGAATATAATTCATCAGCATTTTAAGCTACACACCAGGAGGAGAAAAATGAAAAATAGAAATATTGATTGCAGAGCAGTGTCATATACAGATCGGATTTGCTTTTATGTAAATTCAATGCAATATTATGAAGCAATTGATAATGGAGATGAAATTGAAGTACATTTAAAAGATGATGAAAAAAATGAAGAAACTGAACAAAAATTTTTCAAAGTAGAACTTAAATCTGAAAAAAAGTCAACTGATACACCAAACAACAAAGAAAAGAAAAGCTATTTCAAAAAAGTAAAAGATATACTAATAACAAATAAAAAGGATTTCTTAATAGTTTTAGGTGTAATATATTCTATTCTTATTAGTTGCTATATAATGATGAGCTTTTTTAAAGAAACATTGAATTTAGGTTTGTCAATTGCATTTATACTTAGTATCTTATTTCATGTAATCGATTTAACATACAAAATGTGTAACGAAATTTTAATTGATGAAGATTTGAAAAGCAAACATGGAGCTGAACATAGTATGATTAACTTTATGATAAAACATGATAGATTACCAAAAACTCTAACTGAAGTAAGAACTGCTTCCAGATTTTCATTAGATTGCGGTTCTAGAAATGAAATAAAAGGGAGAGCTGAAAGATATTTGGCAACACTAAGTAGCTTAATAGTTTCAATTATATTACAAAAACTAATAGAACAAAAGCTAGATAATATAATTGCCATAGTAATTCTTTTTGTATCATTTATACTTTTAGAAATTATTTTTGTAAAAATAATTAGAAAAAAGAATTTACTGTATCCAGTAACAAAATGGATAGAGGACCAATTAACAATGTTGTTACAAGTTTTTAATACAAGAGGAACAACAGACCATAATATCTTAGTAGCATACTGCGTTGCAATAGCATGGTTTGAAAACTTTATTAAAACAAATGAGAATGAATAACAAATGGGACAACTTAAGTTAGCTTAAGTTGTCCTTTTTGTGAATAAATTTTTTACAAATAAACGAAAAGAAAAGCAAAGCCTATAATAACAGGAAATACTACTCAATACATGGAAAAAAACACTACTTGACAAATTTATGTAATCCATATAAAATATATGTGGTTATAATTAAAATATAAAATTTATTTAACGTGTAAAATTTATATATTTAATGAACATTGAAAATTTAATAAGAAAAGAGGTTGATTATGAATGAGTGAAGTACTTATTGTTATAATTACTCTTTTAATCTCAGCAGCAATATTCATACCTTTAGGAATTACTATAAGAAAAAGGATTGCTGAATCTAAAATTCAAAGTGCTGAAAATGAAGCTAAAAGATTACTTGAAAATGTAAAAATAGAAGCAGAAAATACTAAAAGGGAAGAAATTTTTAAAGCAAAAGAAGAAATGCTTAAGCTTAGGAACGATTTAGATCAGGAGATTAAAGAGAGGAGAGCAGAAGTAGGACAACAAGAAAAAAGATTGATTCAAAAAGAAGAAAATCTTGATAAAAGAGTTCAATCTTTGGAAGACAGAGAAAAAGATTTGAACAAAAAGATTCTTGAAAATGATGATATTAGACAAGAGTTAGAAAATAAAAAAGCTGAGGAACTTGCTGAATTACAACGTATTTCAGGATTAACAGTAGATCAAGCAAAAAAACAATTACTTGATTCTTTAGAAGGAGAAATAGTTCAAGAAAAAGCCCAAATGATAAGAGATTACGAAAACAAATATAAAGAAGACTCAGCCAAAATAGCTAAAGAAACAGTATGCTATGCAATTCAAAAATGTGCAGCAGATCATACTTCAGAAACTACAGTATCAGTTGTTTCATTACCAAATGATGAAATGAAAGGTAGAATTATAGGTAGAGAAGGTAGAAACATAAAAACTCTTGAAACATTAACAGGTATTGATTTGATTATTGATGATACACCAGAAGCTGTTATTATATCTGGATTTGACCCATTAAGACGTGAGGTAGCTAGAATCGCTCTTGAAAAACTTCTAGAAGATGGAAGAATTCATCCTGCCAAAATTGAAGAAATGGTTGAAAAAGCTAAAGAAGAAGTTGAAACAATTATTAAAGAAGAAGGAGAAAGAGCTGTTTTAGAAACTGGAGTGCATGGATTACATCCTGATGTTGTCAAACTTTTAGGAAAATTAAAATATAGAACAAGTTATGGTCAAAATGTATTAAATCATTCTATAGAAGTATCAAATCTTGCTAGAATTATGGCAGAAGAATTAGGATTAAATCCAAAATTAGCTAGGAGAGCAGGATTATTACATGATATTGGAAAAGCCTTAGATCACGATATGGAAGGTACACATGTTGAGATTGGTGTTGATATATTAAAACGTTATAAAGAAAATGATTTAGTTATTAATGCTGTTGAAGCTCATCATGGTGATGTTGAACCTAAGAGCCTAGAAGCTGTTTTAGTACAAGCTGCTGATGCAATTTCTGCATCAAGACCAGGTGCTAGAAGAGAGACTTTAGAAACATATATTAAGAGATTACAAGAACTAGAAAAGGTTGCAGATTCTTTTGAAGGTGTTGATAAATCTTTTGCTATACAAGCAGGTAGGGAAATTAGATTAATTGTAAAACCTGATAAAATATCAGATAATGACATGGTTATTTTAGCAAGAGATGTTGCTAAAAAAATAGAAGATGATATGGAATATCCAGGACAAATTAAAGTTAATGTAATTCGTGAAACAAGAGCTATAGAATATGCTAAATAAAAATATATGAAAAATCGGTAGAAAAAATCTACCGATTTTTTTTAAGCTTAATTTAAGCTTTATTAACTAAAATATGAATGTTGACAAATGACGTTGTGTCATTTACAATATGAACATATAAAGGAGGAAACATATGCCTAAGAGTACATTTTATAATTTGCCTAAAGAGAAACAGAATAAAGTACTTGAGGCAGCTAGAAAGGAATTTTTTAGAGCAGAAGATGGCGATATTTTAATTAAAAACATTGTTGTTGATGCAAAGATTCCCAGAGGAAGTTTTTATCAATATTTTGAATCGAAAGATGATTTGCTTGAGTTTTTGATTAAAAATCATTTAAAAAATACTGAAGAAAGATTTTGCTTATTAATTGATAAAAACGGAGGAGATCTTATATCAGCTTTTGAAGAAATGTTCAATAAAATTATTGATAAACAAGAAATGGAAGGTGTTAATAAAGAAAGAAAAGTTATTGAACATATAAAAAAATTTCAAGAAAAGTATGGATGTCAAAGTGCTGTAAAAAAATTTCCGCAGGAAATGACTGAAACTGTTTTATTAAATCATATTGACAAATCTAAATACAAAATTAATACATCAGAAGACTTGGCAAGCGTATATCATATTATTATGGGAATGATGATAAAAAATGCTATTGATTTTAAAAATGGAGATTCAAAAGAAGAAACTAAAAAAGCATTTAAACGTGATTTAGATTATCTAAGATATGGTGTTATGAAATAAAATTAAAAGAAAGGAATAAAAATAATGTTAAAAATTTTACTGAAGTTAAAAAAAGCATGGAAATCTGTTTTAATTGTAGTTATTTTGCTTATTGTTCAAGCCATGGGTGAACTAGCATTACCAGATTATACTTCAAAAATTGTTAATGTAGGAATTCAACAAGGTGGTATTGAATCTTGTGTTCCTGAAGCAATAAGAAAAGAATCAATGCAAAATATTTTACTAGCAACAGGGGATGATGATTACATTTTAGATAAATACACTTTATTATCAAAATCAAATTTAAACAATGATGAATACGAAAAAAATGTAAAAAAATATCCAGCTTTGGAAAATGAAGATATTTATGTTTTAAATAAAATATCAAAAGAAGATAAAGAGAAATTAGAAGAAATTATCGCAAAGCCACTTGTTATGATGTATGTTATACAAGATACAGAAAAATCTGAACCAATGAGACAATATGTTATTGCAAGTTTGCCAGTAGAAGTTCAATCAGCATTTCAAAATATGAGCTTGATTGATATTATAAAAGCAATGCCAGAAGAACAAAGCAAGCCATTAATTGATAATTTTGGAAAGCAAATTGAAGATAAAGTTGGTGGAATGATTGATCAATCAGCTATTACAGCTGTTAGAACTGAATATACAGCTATTGGTATGGATACAGATAAAATTCAAACGAGTTATATTTGGAAATCTGGATTTAAGATGTTAGGTGTTGCTTTCTTAATAATGATAGCAGGCGTTACTGTAATGTTCTTTTCATCAGGAATGGCTTGTAAGCTAGGTAAATATTTAAGAGACGAAGTATTTGAAAAAGTCCTTAAATATTCAACAAAAGAGTTTAGAGAGTTTTCTACAGCCTCACTAATTACAAGAAGTACAAATGATATTCAACAGATTCAAGGTATGATACAAATGTTATTTAGAACTGTCGTATATGCCCCAATCATGGGAATTGGTGGACTAATTAGAGTTATTACTAAAAGCAGTACATCAATGGTATGGATTATTGGTTTTGCAATTTTATGTATTTTAGCAATTGTACTTATTTTGTTTATAGTTGCTATGCCTAAGTTCAAAAAATTACAAACACTAATTGATAAAATTAACTTAGTTGCAAGAGAAATTTTAACTGGGTTACCTGTTATCAGAGCTTTTCATAAGGAAGAAGCTGAAGAGAAGAGATTTGATAAGGCAAATCTTGATTTAACAAAAGTAAATGTTTTTGTTAATAGAGTTATGTCATTCATGATGCCATTACTTATGTTCATAATGAATGGTATTGCCCTTATGATTGTATGGTATGGAAGTCACAATATTGATTCTGGAATAATGCAAGTTGGAGATATGATGGCAATTATTCAATACACAATGCAAATCGTTATGGCATTCTTAATGTTATCAATGATTTCAATAATGTTACCAAGAGCAGCTATTTCTGCTAATAGAATTAATGAAATTTTAGATACAGATTTAAGTATAAAAGATAAAAAAGAAACAAAGAAATTTGATGAAACTAAAAAAGGTTTAGTTGAATTAAAAAATGTTTCTTTCAGATATCCTGATGCTGATATGGAAATTTTAACAGATATTAATTTTACTGCAGAACCAGGAAAAACAACAGCTATAATAGGAAGCACAGGTAGTGGAAAATCTACAATAGTAAATTTAATTCCAAGATTTTATGATGTAACTGGAGGAGAGCTTTGTATAGATGGCGTTAATATAAAAGATGTTTCTCAAAAAGATTTAAGAAATATTATAGGTTTTGTACCTCAAAAAGGAGTATTGTTCTCAGGTACAATTGAATCAAATATAAAATTTGCTGATGAAAATATGAGTGATGAACAAATGGTTAGAGCTGCTGAAATTGCTCAAGCTACAGAATTTATTGAATCAAAACCAGAAAAATATCAAGCACCTATTTCTCAAGGAGGAACTAACGTATCTGGAGGACAAAAGCAAAGATTATCAATTGCAAGAGCAATTGCTTCAGATCCAGAAATATATATTTTTGATGATAGTTTTTCAGCATTAGATTATAAGACAGATTGCGTATTAAGAGAAGAATTATCAAAAGTAACAAAAGATAAAACAGTAATAATTGTTGCACAAAGAATTAATACAGTTTTGAATGCAGATCAGATAATTACTTTAGAAGATGGAAAAATTGTTGGTAAAGGTACACATGAAGAATTAATGAAAAACTGTGAAACATATAGACAAATTGCTTTATCACAATTATCAGAAGAAGAATTAAATAGAAAGTAGAAAGGAAGTGAGAACAAATAATGAGCGAAAAAGATTTGAAGAAAATGAAGAAAAAGCAAATGAGAGGCGGACCTGGTGGACATGGACCTGCTGGAGCCGGAGAAAAAGCCAAAGATTTTAAAGGAACATTAAACAAATTAATGAAAAGATATTTAGGCGATTACAAATGGAAGTTAATTATTGTTTTCATTTTCGCAATTGCTGGAACAATATTTACAATTGTTGGACCAAAAATATTAGGAAAAGCAACTACAGAAATTTTTAATGGAATAGTAAAAAAGATTTCTAGTACAGGTGGCATAGATTTTGATTATATATTCCGAATAATAATGATACTAGTTACTTTATATGTAATAAGTGCAGTTTGTTCATTAGTGCAAGGTATTGTTATGACTGATGTCTCACAAAAATTAACATATAGATTAAGAGATGAATTATCTAAGAAAATTCATAAACTACCAATGAACTTTTTTGATAAACAAAGCAAAGGAGATGTGTTGTCAATATTAACAAATGATATTGATACATTTGGCCAGAGCTTTAATCAAAGTATTACTGAGATAATTACTGCAGTTTGTACAGTAGTTGGAATATTAATTATGATGATATCAATTAACATTTCTATGACTTTTATTTCTTTATTAATATTACCTATTGCAGGTTTTGTGGTAAAAAATATTGTTAGTAGATCTCAAAAATACTTTACAGCACAACAAGAGATTTTGGGAGATGTAAATGGTCAAGTTGAAGAAGTATACGGTGGTCAACTTATCATAAAAGCATTTAACAGAGAAGACGAAGTTATAAAAGAATTTAAAGAGAAAAATCAGAAATTATATTCAGCAGGATGGAAATCACAGTTTATGGGTGGATTTATGTATCCTGTAATGAATTTTATTAGTAATTTAGGATATGTTGCTGTTGCAATTGTTGGAGGATATTTTGTTATTGATGGTAAAATTCAAGTAGGTGACATTCAATCTTTTGTTCAATACAATAAACAATTTACAAGACCAATTGGTGAGATTGCTCAGGTTATGACACAGATTCAAACTATGATTGCAGCATTAGAAAGAGTATTGAAATTTCTAGATGAAGAAGAAGAAAAAGATGCTGTTTCAAATCCTACTGATATAGATTCATTAAAAGGAAATATCAAATTTGAACATGTAAAATTTGGTTACAATCCTGACAAAATCGTTATTAACGATTTTAATGCAGATGTCAAAGATGGACAAAAAATTGCAATTGTTGGTCCAACAGGAGCCGGAAAAACGACACTTGTTAAATTACTAATGAGATTCTATGATTTAAATTCTGGTAAGATTACTATTGATGGATATGATATAAAAGACTTCAAAAAAGGAGATTTAAGAAAACACTTTGGTATGGTCCTTCAAGATACATGGTTATTTAGTGGAACTATAAAAGATAATATCAAATACAGTAAACCTGATGCAACTGATGATGAAGTTATTGAAGCTGCCAAGGCTGCACATGTGCATCACTTTATAAAAACATTACCAAATTCATATAATATGATTCTTAATGAAGAAACAAGTAATATTTCTGCAGGTCAAAAACAATTATTAACAATAGCGCGTGTAATTTTAGCAGATCCAAAAATCCTAATTTTAGATGAAGCTACAAGTTCAATAGATACAAGAACTGAGATTCAAATTCAAGCTGCTATGGATAATTTGATGAAAGGTAGAACAAGTTTTATTATTGCACACAGATTATCAACAATAAAAAATGCAGATATGATTTTAGTTATTAATAATGGAGACATTGTCGAACAAGGAACTCATGATGAATTACTTGCAAAAGACGGTTTTTATGCTACTTTATATAATTCACAATTTGATGAAGAAGAAGAATAAAATATTTTATTTTATCTTTAAAGAGAAAGTTATTGCTTTCTCTTTTTTTTATATATATAATGTGTATGATTTTATGGGAAAATAAATATAGCAAATAATATAGTAAAAAAAGATTTTTCTAATTAGATTTATGCTTTAAGAAAGGAATGATATTAGGTATGAATAACCAACCAATTGGAATATTTGATTCAGGATTAGGTGGATTAAATGTATTAAAAGAACTTGTAAAAGTATTTCCACATGAACAATTTATATATTTAGGTGATACAAAAAGATTTCCATATGGAAATAAATCCACACAAGCAATTATTGAAATATGTAGAGACAATGTAAATTTTTTACTAGATAGAGGTGTAAAAATGATAATTATAGCTTGTGGAACAGCTACAAGTCAAGCTTTGTCTGTTTTGCAAAAAGAATATGATATTCCTATAATTGGAATTATTGAACCAACAGTAATTAATTTAAAGGAAAGAATTGATGATTTAGATAATACAATAGGAATTATAGCAACAAAAGGAACAATAAAAAGTGGAGCATGGGAAAAGAAAATCTCTGAAATAATTCCTACTGCTGAAATTATAAGTTGTCCTGCACCTTTATTAGCTACTATGGCAGAGGAAGGATGGACAAACAATGAAGTTGCAGAATACACAGTTAAAGAATATATGAAAGTATTTAAAAATGTTGATAAACTAATTTTAGGATGCACACATTATCCATTATTTTATGATTTGATGAAAAAATACTTACCAAAAAGAACTGAAATTATTGATGTAGGCGAAGAATTAGCACTTTATTTGAAAGAAAGAATTTCTGGAAACGAATTACAAACAGATTCAAAAGCAGAAGGTGGATATAATTTATGTGTAACAGATTTGAATGAAACTTTTGCAGATATGGCTACAAAAATTTTTGAAAAATGTATATCTTTAAGTGATATAGAAGAAGTTAAAATTTAAGGAGGATAAAAATGACTGGTACAATAATTGTAATCATTTTATTAATTGCACTTGTTGGATATATAATTTATATTTTTAATAAAATTATAAAAGCAAGTAATATGAATTTTGAAGCATTTAGTAATATTGACACAGCCCTAAAAAAGAGATATGACCTAATACCAAATTTAGAAGCTGTTGTAAAAGGATATACATCACATGAAAAAACAACACTAGAAGATATAACTAGAATGCGTGAAAAATTATCTGAAAAAATGACAGTTTCAGATAGACAAAAAGAAGAAGACAAATTTTCTGGAATTTTCAAAGACATTTTTGTTTCTGTTGAAAATTATCCAGAATTAAAAGCTTCTGAAAATTTTGCTCAACTACAATCTGCTCTTGTAAAAATCGAGGAAGACATAGAAATGGCAAGAAGATATTATAATGGTACGACAAGAAATTATAATTCATTAATTCAGCAATTCCCAAATAATATTTTAGCATCTATTTTAGGATATAAGAAAAGAGCATTTTTTGAAGTTGATTTATTAACAAGAGAACATGCGCAAATTAATTTTCAGGATAGAAGAAAAGAACAAAGATAAAGGGGAGTTATATGAAAAAGAAAATATTTTGTATAATTATCTTAGCTTTAATGATTTTGTCAAGTACAATGTTAAATGTTACTGCAAAAACAACTGATGAAGATATAGATGTCGAACAAAACTATTATGATGAAGAAATTGTAAAATATGATATAAATATTGATGTTAATGAAGATGGCTCAATGCACGTTATAGAGAATATCACCGTAAATGCAATAGGTTATCAAATAAAACATGGTATATACAGAGATTTTCCAACTCAATATAAAAACAAAACAGTAAAATTTAAAGTAAATGATGTAAAAATGGATGGAGCATATGTTAATTATGCAGTAAATAGCATTTATAGAGGACAACGAATAAAAATAGGTTCATCAGATGACTTTGTACCTCAAGGACTTCACACATATATGATTGATTATACTACAGATAGGCAAATGTTTTATGAGAAAGATTATGACGAATTATATTGGAATTTAGTTGGTTCAGGATGGCTTTTTAATATTGATAAATGTACAGCAACAATTAATTATCCGAGTAATGTAAAATTCTTAAAAGATGATATAAAAACATTTGTAGGCACATATGGAAATGATGAAGAAACTACAAATGTAAGATATAAAGTTGATGAAAAAAATCATAGTATATATTTTGAAACAAAAGAAAAAATATATTCAAATGAAGCATTCACAATTGTAGTTAGGACAGCAAAAGGCGGATTGACTGAACCAGATTTTCAGAAAAAAATGAATTGGTTTATAACAGATAATATTGTTTATATTATTGTTTGTATAGGACTTATAGTTCTAATAATTTTCCAATTTTTCACTTGGGCAAAGTATGGAAAAGACCCAATGAAAAATGTTATAATTCCAAAATATTATCCGCCAGAAGGAATGGATAGCGCAGACGTAAAATATGTTGATACAATGGGTGGAACAGAAAGAGCCTTAGAAGCTACAATTATAAATTTAGCAGTTAAAGGATTTTTAAAGTTTAAAAAAGGAATAACTAAAACCGATGCAATGAAAATACAAAAGATTAGTACACCAGAGGTTTTAGAAAAAGTAAACGAATTATCTCCTTTTGAGAAAAAAGTATATAATAAATTATCAAATGTTGAAACATTAGAATACTCATCTTTCTTTCAAGTGAAATTAGCTAGTTTAAAATTATCTATGAAAGATGAATTGTATGAGAAATATAATAATAAATTATTTTTTAAGAATACAGCAAAGGTAATATTTTCAATTTTTGCTACGGTTTTATTATGGATTGTAGCAGTTATTGTTGGATTAGGAGTTAACCCATATTCAAATGGTGAAGATGTTGCTGGAGTATTTTTAGCATTAGCAATATGCATAATGGTAGGAGTATTTGGAGGAATTGCAAAATCAACTATAAAAACAAAAGCATCATATGGAATTGTAAAAATTATTTTTGTTCTACTTGTTTTAGCACCATTTATAATTAGTTTTGGAGAAATGATGTTTTCAGTTGGAAGTCTTGTTTCTACATCGTTCTCAAAAGCCATGATATTTATAGCATCAGTTGTCGATAATGTTATTTACTGGAAGTTAATTAGACGTTATTCTGAAGAAGGAGCAAGAATAAAAGAAGATATTGAAGGCTTCAGAATGTTTATTAAAGTTGCAAAAGATGATGACTTTCCAAATAAAACTCCAGAAATGTTTGATAAATACTTTTCTTATGCATATGTATTAGGATTAGAAAATAAATGGGCAGACAAATTTGAAAATATTCTAAAAGAAGCAAACTATAAACCAAGTTGGTGCTATGATAATATGTTTTATGATGGAAGATTTAATGCAACAACATTTACTTCTAGCTTTTCATCTTCATTTTCATCAGGAATGTCTGCAGCAGCTACTGCACCATCATCTTCTTATTCATCATCAGGTGGAGGCTTTTCAGGTGGAGGTTCATCAGGAGGCGGATTCTCTGGTGGCGGTGGAGGAGGCCGGAGGCCGGAGGTGGCTGGTAAAAATTTAATTTTTTTAGCACTCTCCTATTGACATTGCTAAAAATGAGATGTATAATACTTTATGTAATAAGAAATAATGATTACATATGGTATGTGCAAATAGCCTTGAATAAAGGTGTCAACACATAAAATATTTTTAAGGAGGAATGTATTATGATGATGATACCAAGTAGAAAGAATTTTTTTGATGAGGTTTTTAATGAACCAATGTTTTCTAAGAAGGAAGCAAAAATAATGAAGACTGATATTAAAGAAAAAGATGGAAATTATATCTTTACAATAGATGTACCAGGATTCGAAAAAGAAAATATCAATATTGAATTAGAAAATGGATATTTAACAGTATCTGCAACAATGAATGAAGATATCGATGATGAAGAAAAAAATGGGAAATATGTTTACAAAGAAAGATATTCTGGAGAATGCTCTAGAAGCTTTTATGTAGGTGATGAGGTAACAGAAGAAGATGTTAAAGCTTCTTTCAAAAACGGAGTTTTGACTATAACTGTACCAGAAAAAGAAGAAAAAGAAGAAGAAACAAAAAAACGTATTCAAATAGACTAATAAATTATGATTGGCACACCTGCGATATGGTGTGCTGATTTTTATTATTAATAAAGGTAGGTGATTGTTATGAATACTCAAAAATTAACACAGAAATCAATTGAAGTAATTCAAAAAGCTCAATCAATTGCAACAGAGAATCAAAATCAACAAATTGAGCAGGTTCATATTTTGGCTGCACTTTTGACAATTGATGATAGCTTGATTAAACAAATTTTTAAAAGAATGAAAGTTAATGATAATTTTGAGAATAGTGTAATGGATGAAGTTAGAAAGTTACCAAAAGTAATGGGTTCAAGAAAAATGGATTCTGTTTATGTTGCTCAAGATGTAGACGAGATGCTTAATGATGCAGAAAAAATCGCAGAGAAGATGAAAGATGAATATGTTTCTGTTGAGCATGTAATGCTTGCTTTATTTAATAAAGGAAATCAAAAGGTTAAAGAACTATTAAAATTATTTAATATAAATAAAAATGAATTCATGAAAGTTTTATCAGAAGTTAGAGGAAATACAAGAGTTACATCTGATAATCCAGAAGAAACATATGATGTATTAAAAAAATATGGAACAGATTTAGTTGAAATGGCAAGAGAACAAAAACTTGATCCTGTTATTGGTAGAGATGATGAAATAAGAAATGTTATAAGAATTCTTTGCCGTAAAACTAAAAACAATCCTTGTTTAATTGGTGAACCTGGCGTTGGTAAAACGGCTATTGCTGAAGGACTTGCTTTGAGAATTGTTAGAGGCGATGTTCCAGATGGCTTGAAGAATTGTACTATATTTTCACTAGATATGGGGTCACTTGTTGCTGGTGCTAAGTATAGAGGTGAATTTGAGGAAAGATTAAAAGCTGTTTTACAAGAAGTTAAAAAAAGTGATGGTAGAATAATTTTATTTATTGATGAACTTCATACTATAGTTGGTGCTGGTAAAACAGAAGGTGCGATGGATGCTGGAAACCTTTTGAAACCAATGCTTGCAAGAGGTGAGTTGCATTGTATAGGTGCTACTACATTAAATGAATATAGACAATATATTGAAAAAGATCCAGCTTTGGAGAGACGTTTTCAACATGTTATGGTTGATGAGCCAACTGTTGAAGATACTATTTCAATATTAAGAGGTTTAAAGGAAAGATATGAAGTATATCATGGTGTTGAAATAAGTGATAATGCTATAATTGCTGCTGCAACTCTTTCTCACAGATATATTTCAGATAGATTTTTACCTGATAAGGCCATAGATTTAATTGATGAAGCTTGTGCTATGATTAAAACTGAAATGGAATCTATGCCAATTGAACTTGATGATGTTTCTCATAAAATTACTCAATATCAAATTGAGGAAACAGCTTTAAAGAAAGAGAAAGATGAATTATCTCAAAAGAGATTACAAGAGATTCAAAAAGAGATTGCAAACTTACAAAATAAATTTAAAGAAATGAAAGCAAAATGGGATAATGAAAAAGACGCAATTTCTAAAGTTCAAAAACTTCGTGAGGATTTGGAAAAAGTAAATGCAGATATAGAAAGAGCTGAAAGAAATTATGATTTAAACAAAGCAGCAGAACTAAAATATGGTAAATTACCTCAAATTCAAGAAGAATTGAAAAAAGAGGAGGAGATTGCCACTAAATCTAAAGAGTCTAGCTTGCTTCGTACAAAAGTAACTGATGAAGAAATTACAAAAATTATTGCAAAATGGACAGGTATACCTGTTTCAAAACTTATGGAGAGTGAAAGAGATAAGATTTTGAACTTAGGTAATATTCTTCATAAGAGGGTTATTGGACAAGATGATGCAGTTGAAAAAGTTGTAGATAGTATTATTCGTTCAAGAGCTGGTATACAAGATCCTAATAGACCTATTGGTTCATTCATGTTCTTAGGACCTACAGGTGTTGGTAAAACCGAACTTGCCAAGGCATTAGCTGAAGCTTTATTTGATGATGAGCATAATATGATTAGAATTGATATGTCAGAATATATGGAAAAATATTCGGTTTCTAGATTAATTGGTGCACCTCCAGGATATGTTGGTTATGAAGAAGGTGGACAATTAACAGAGGCTGTTAGAAGGAAACCATATAGTGTTGTATTATTTGATGAAATTGAAAAAGCACATCCAGACGTATTTAATGTTTTACTTCAAGTCCTAGATGATGGTAGAATTACAGATTCACAAGGTAGAACAGTTGATTTTAAAAATACAATTATTATACTAACTTCTAATTTAGGTTCTGAGTTTATACTTGATGGAATTGATAAAGATGGAAATATAAAGAGTGAAGCTGAAGAAAAGGTTATGGATTTATTAAAACATTCATTCAGACCTGAGTTCTTAAATCGTTTAAGTGAAATTATTTTGTACAAACCATTGAAAAAATCTGAAGTTGATAAAATATTAGATTTATTAATTGTTGATTTAAATAAGAGATTAGCCGATAGACAAATTGAAATAAAATTAACTGATGACGCAAGAAAGTATTTAATAGATAATGGTTATGATGCTGTTTATGGTGCAAGACCATTAAAGAGATTTGTTCAAAAGAAACTTGAAACTTTGATTGCAAGAAAGATATTAGAGCAAGTAATAGTACCAAAATCTAAAGTAACTGTTGGATTTGACGGAACAAATTTAACAATTGAAAATTAATAAAATGATTTATCAGTATAAGTTGGAGAATTGAAAGGCAGAAGAAAATATTTAATTTTTTCTTCTGTTTTTTTTGCTATTAATTAGTGAAAAGATTGACTATTATAATTATTATTACTATAATGATGTCGAAATAAATATAAGGAGGAGAAAATGAAAGATTTTTTGGAAAAAATTAAAGCAAACAAAAAAGTGCTTTCTATTGCTGGAACTATTATTCTTGCTATTATTATAGTTGCTATAATAGCATCTCAAGTTGGGGGTTCTTATAAGAAAACAATTAAAAATTTTGCAAAATCTATGAGTGATGAATCAAAAATGGAGAAATTTGTAGACAAAAATATTAATTTAAGAGCTATTTATGCTATGTCTAAAGTTGAGGACCAAGATAATGCTAGCAAAGAATTTAAAAAAGAATATAAAAAAGCAAAAAAATCTGATTATATGAGTGATGATAATAAAGAAAGTGCTTATAACTTTTTTAAATTATTTGTTAATGATGAAGGTGAAATAACTGTTAAAAAAATAGGTAAATTACAAAAAACAGATGAACTTAAGATACTAAATGAAAAAGTTGAAATTAAAGGATTAAAGAAAGCAACAGTTACTTTGGAAC
>CAKPDW010000021.1 GCA_934149115.1 uncultured Clostridia bacterium | reverse complement strand
ATCCAACCCTTTTGAATTCATAATATACACCTCTAATTAAACTTATTAATAAATAATATGCTAAAAAATAAAATATGTTCCAAAGTGGCGATAAAAAATCGCCAAATTACATAAAAATAGGAGAAGAATATGAAAATATCATGGATAAAATCAAGTGATGATAAAGATAATTTTAAATTTGTTGAAAAAATGGGATTTGAAGTTGTAAAAATAAATAACAAAGACGAAATAGATAATAAACTCCAAGAATTGATAACAGAAAAAAAAGACACCATAGTTATAACACAAGAACTCGCAGGATTTTCAGAAGACATAATTAAAAAGTACTCAAAAAATCGAGACATAAAAATAATCATAAATAAAACATAAGATAAGAAAGGAGCAAAATGAATAAAGAGAAAATAAATAATATTGTGATTTTAAAAGAAATACAATCAAATATCATTGATGAGGCCATCTTTATATTAAAAACAAATTCTAATCAAAGCAAAAAAAGAGCAGAAAATTATGCAAAATTAGAAGGAACAGAAATTATAAAAAGATACTTACAAGAGGAGAAAATAGAAAAGAAAGCTAAAAAAAGAAAGAAATATTTATTTTGTACAATTGGTATTGCAATTTTTATTCTAATTTTATTAATAAAGCATATACATTAATAAATGAAAATGGACATATTAGAGTCCACGAAAGAGGGGAATGCATATGCTAACAAACGAAGAAAAGATACAAAGAGCAAGAGAAATATACTATAGAAGAAATGGAATAAATTATAGAGGGGACGAGAAAAAGAAAAGTAAAAGTCATTTTATGTATATAATAATCATCTTATTAATTGGAATATCCATGTATGTATATCAAAATCAAGATAAATACATTACACCAGAAATAAGAAAAGATATAAAAAATTTTTTGAATACGAAAATCAATATTAATTCAATAATGAAAAAAGGAGAAAACACAGAAAATAATCAAAACGTTCAAAATGTTCAAGATAATCAAAATAATGAAATAGAACAGATGACTGAAGTTCAAGAAACACCTATATCCGTAATAATGCCATTACAAGGAACAATAACATCATATTTTGGAAGTAGAGAATCTGCAGATCCAAGAGTTGGAGCAAATCATACAGGAATAGATATTAATGGAAATGAACGGAGATAATATAATATCAGCAATTACAGGAACAGTCACATTTGTATCGAATCAAGGAGATTTAGGAAATCATCTTAAAATAGCAAATGATAAATATGAAACAGTATATGCACATTGTAGTCAAATTTTTGTACAAGAAGGTCAGAAAGTAAATCAAGGAGATATAATATCTGCAGTTGGAAGTACAGGAAATTCAACAGGAAACCATTTGCACTTTGAAGTAATACAACAAGGAGAATATATAGATCCATTAACAGTAATTGAAAAAGTAGGTGAGAGTAATTGAAAATAAAAGTTGATTTAAAAATTTTTTTAATAATATTTCTATACATATTAACGCAAAACATTACTATTTTTGCGATTACATTTATATGTATTTTTTTACATGAGCTAGGTCATGCAATTACAGGAATAATATTAGGGTTAAAAATAAAGAAAATAAATATAAATATATTAGGACTCTCAATTGAATTTGAAAACTATGGAAAAGCAAGAAATAAAAATAGAATACTTGTAGATATAGCTGGACCATTAGTAAACATAGTATTCCTTATTGTTGCAGGTATTATGGAAGAAGAAATAATTGCATATATAAATTTAATATTAGCAATAATAAATTTATTACCAATATATCCATTAGACGGTGGTCGAATATTAAAAAATGTATTAATAATGAAAAGCAATTATAAAGATGCAATAATTTATACAGAAAAAATATCAATAATAACTCTAATAATAATTACAATGTTTTCTAGTGTATTAATATTAAAAGTAAAAAACATTGGAATATTTTTAATAATTTTATATTTGTGGGAAATCGCTATTCGAGAGCAAAAGAGAAATAAAATAATAAAAAAAGCCTTCAAAACTATAAAAAATAATGTATAACATTTGAAAAAAATTTAAAAAAGTGATATAACAAAAGAATAATTATGATAATAATTTATTGTAATTATGAAATGTAATCATATAGGAGGCTATTATGATTAAGATTAATGAAAATTTTTTAGAATTACAAGACAGCTATTTATTTGCAACAATTGCGAAAAAAGTAGCAGAATACACAAAAGAAAATCCAAGCAAAAAGATTATTAAATTAGGAATAGGAGATGTAACAAGACCAATACCAGAAGTAGTTGTAAATGCTATGCACAAAGCTACAGATGAACTAGCAAAATCAGAAACATTTAGAGGATACGGACCAGAGCAAGGCTATGATTTCTTAAGAGAAAAAATCAAAGAATATGATTATAAGTCAAGAAATATAGATATAGATATTGACGAAATATTCGTATCAGATGGTGCCAAATGTGATTGTGGAAATATTGTAGATATTTTTGCACAAGATAACAAAGTAGCAATAACAGACCCAGTTTATCCTGTATATTTAGATACAAATGTTATGTCAGGAAGAAGCGGAAAGTATAATAAAGAAACAGGAAAATATGAAAATATTGTATACATACCTGCAACATCAAAAAATAATTTCATACCAGAATTACCAAAAGAAAAGGTAGATATTATATACTTATGCTATCCAAATAATCCAACAGGAACAACATTGACAAAGGAACAACTAGCAATATGGATAAAATATGCTAAAGAAAATAAAGCATTAATATTATTTGATTCAGCATATGAAGCATTTATCTCAGATGAAAATGTACCACATTCTATATATGAAATAGAAGGAGCAAAAGAAGTTGCAATAGAATTTAGAAGTTATTCAAAAACAGCTGGCTTCACAGGAATAAGATGTGCATATATTGTTGTTCCAAAAGAGCTAAAAGGATATACAGAAAAAGGAGAAGAAGTTTCATTAAATAAACTTTGGAATAGAAGACATTGTACTAAATTTAATGGAGTATCTTATGTTACTCAAAGAGCAGCAGAAGCAATTTACACAGAAGAAGGAAGAAAACAAATTAAAGAAAATATAGATTATTATAAAGAAAATGCAAGAATTATAAAACAAGGACTTGAAGAAGCGGGATATACAGTATATGGAGGCGTAAACTCTCCATATGTATGGCTTAAATTACCGGAAGAAACAAAGTCATGGGAATTTTTTGATAAGTTATTAACAGAAGCAAATGTAGTAGGAACACCAGGAGTAGGATTTGGACCAAGTGGAGAAGGATATTTTAGATTAACAGGATTTGGAACAAAAGAAAATACAGAAGAAGCAATTCAAAGAATTAAAAAAATGAAAAAATAATAGAAAAAATAAAATGGATTCATGTAATACCTGAGATATAACATGGATCCATTTTGGTGGTGTTATCCCTTGAAATATTTGACTTTTACAGCAAAATGAGGTAAAATATTAAAGTATTAAGGGGATTATTTTATGAGTAATGAAAAGAAAACAATTGAGAAATTAACATCAAGAGTAAAGATATATTTAGTAATAATAGCTTTACTCTTTATTTTGATATGCACTTATGATATAAAATGGATAATACCATCAATAATATTATATGTGTTAATTATTATATACACAATGTGGTCTAACACAAAAAAGAAAACAGAAATTGAGTCACATATTGAGGAAGTTGCATGGGGAATGAACTCAACAGTTAGAAACACATTAAATAAATCATCAATACCATTATTAGTAATAGAAACAGATGGAAACGTAATTTTTAGAAATCCAAAATTTAATAAAGAATTTAAAGATATTGATGTAATTAATTATGTAGATAGTTTAATTAAAGAAATAAAATTAGAAATCGAAAACAACAAAGACAAAAAAGAAATTTCAAAACAAATAACAATAGGAAAAAAAGTTTATAAAGTATTATGCGAATACGTAGTAAGTAAAAAAAGAGATAAAAGAAAACAAAGAGAATACGTATTAACATTAAATTTTATTGATGAAACAAAATACAATGAACTATTTGATAGATATGTAAATGAAAAATTATGTATAGGAATAGCTGTAATAGACAATTATGAAGAATTAATTCAAAAACTTTCACCAGAAGATAAGACAGCAGTTTTAGCAAAAATAGATAAAACAGTATTTGATTGGGCAGCATCAACAGGAGGATTAATAATAAAAAATGAAAGAGATACTTATATATATGTATTTGAGCAAAAATATTTAGCAGAAATAGAAAAAAATAAAATAAGTATATTAGATTTGATAAAAGAAATTGATGCAAAAGTACCAATCACATTAAGTATAGCAATATCAAATGAAGAAAATTCTTATTATGAAAGATACAAGTCAGCGCTTGACGGAATTGATCTTGTACTAGGTAGAGGAGGAGATCAGTGTATAGTAAGAAAAGAAGGAAAGTATAAATTTTATGGTGGAAAATCTTTAGAAATTGAGAAACGTACAAAGGTAAAAGCCAGAATTGTAGCACATACAATAGAAAGCATGATAGATGAATCAAAAAATGTTATAATAATGGGACATCAAAATGCAGACATAGATTCTCTTGGATCTTCAATGGGAATGTATAGATTAGCAACAACTATGGGAAAACCATCATATATAGTTGCAACAGATTTAGGTATGAATTTAGGTAAATTTGTAGATACATTAAAAGAAACTGAGTACGAAAAAATAATAATAGACAAAAAAGAAGCTTTAAACATAATAAATAAAGAAACATTATTAATTGTTGTAGATACACATAAAAAATCATTTGTTCAAGTGCCAGAACTTTTAAGTAAAACAGAAAAAATAGTAGTTATAGATCATCATAGAAAAGGACCAGATTTTATAGAAAATGCAAGTTTAACATTCCAAGAAGTATATGCTTCTTCAGCAGCAGAACTTGTTACAGAAATATTACAATATGTTGAAAGAAAAGTAGAATTAACACCAATTGAAATAGAAAGTTTATATGGTGGAATAATGGTTGATACAAAGAATTTTACATTCAAAACTGGAGTTAGAACATTTGAAGCAGCAGCATATTTAAGAAGATTTGGTGTAGATATAATAAAAGTAAAAAAATGGTTCCAAGCAGATTTAGAAAGTTATAATGTTATAGCAGATATTGTAAAAAAAGCAGAATTAGTTGCAGATTCTATTGCAATATCAACATATGAAGTTGAAGGAAAAGATTCTAATACAATATGTGCAAAAGCAGCAGATGAACTATTAACAATAAGCAATATAACAGCATCATTTGTTATCGGAAATACTGGCGAAAATATTTGTATAAGTGGAAGATCTATAGGAGATATTAATGTACAAATAATATTAGAAAAAATGGGTGGAGGAGGACATATGACTCTTGCCGGAGCCCAATTAACAGATATAAGTATTGAAGATGCAAAAATTGAACTAATAAATAGGATAAATGAATATTTTTCTGAAATAAATGATTAGAAAGGAGAAAAGTATGAAAGTAATTTTATTAACAGATATTAAAGGAGTAGGAAAAAAAGATCAAATAATAAATGCAAGTGATGGATATGCAAGAAATTTTTTGTTACCAAGAAAAATGGCAGTAGAGGCCAATAATGAAAACTTAGCAAAATTAAAATCAAAAAATGAATCAAAAGCATATAAAAAAGAAATGGATATAAAAGAAGCAAAAGCAGTAAAAGAAAAAATGGAAAAAATATTAATTAAGATGCAAGTAAAAGCAGGAGGAAATGGTAAAATATTTGGAGGAGTAACAGCAAAAGAAATTGCAGAAACTTTGAAAAAAGAATACTCAATAGAAATTGATAAAAAGAAAGTTTTATTACCAGAAACGATAAAAAATTTAGGAACGTTTACAGTTGATGTAAAATTATATGAAGGAATAATTGCAAAACTTAAAATAGACGTAATTGCATAAAAAATAAAAACCAGAAAGGAAAATGACTAAAATGGAATTAGGCAAAATACCACCAAATGATGTAGAAGCAGAGCAAGCAATATTAGGATGCATGCTTACAGATAAAGATTCAGTAATTTCCGCAATGGAAAAATTAAAAGAAGATGATTTTTATAGAGAAGATAATAAAGCAATTTATTCAGCAATGCTTTCATTGTATGGAAGATCAGAACCAATAGATATAATCACAGTAAAAGCAGAACTTGTAGAAAATGGCAAGTTTGACCAAGTTGGTGGATTGGAATATTTAGCAGTATTACCAGAAAAAGTTCCAACAACAACAAATGTTGATAAATATATTAAAATAGTAGAAGAAAAATCACTACTAAGAAAATTAATAAAAACAGCAAATGATATGATATCAGCAGGATATGACCAAACCGAAGATGTTGAAGATATAATGAATATAGCAGAAAAGAAAATTTTTGATATAATGCAAAATAAAAATTCAAAAGGTTTTACACCAATCAAAGATGTATTAGTTGGTACATTTGCAGAATTAGAAAGATTATATAATCAAAAAGGATATATCACAGGAGTTGAAACAGGATTTTCAGATTTAGATTATAAAACATCAGGATTTCATAAATCAGATTTAATAATAATTGCTGCAAGACCAGCCATGGGAAAATCAGCTTTTGCTATTAACATAGCAACAAATGCAGCTGTAAATAACAATGTTCCAGTAGTTATATTCAACCTGGAAATGTCAAAAGAACAGGTTGCAAACAGAATTTTATGTAGTGAGGCAATGGTAGATAGCAATAAAATAAGAACTGGAAAAATTGATGATAATGAATGGATTAAACTTGCAAATGCATCAGGAAGATTAGCAGAAGCACCTATATACATAGATGATACACCAGGTATTTCTATTATGGAAATAAGGGCAAGATGTAGAAAACTAAAACTAGAAAAAGATATTGGACTAGTTGTAATCGATTATTTGCAGTTAGTTCAAGGAAATGGAAAGAAAAATAATACACGTGAGCAAGAAATATCAGAAATAAGTCGTTCTCTAAAAATATTAGCAAAAGAGTTAGATATACCAGTAATCGCATTGTCACAGCTATCTCGTGGTGCTGAAAAAAGAGATGATAAAAGACCTATGCTTTCAGATTTGAGAGAGTCTGGAGCGATAGAGCAAGATGCTGATATAGTAATGTTTTTATATAGAGATGACTATTATAATGAAGATAGTGAAAAAAAGAATATCGCAGAAATCATATTAGCAAAACACAGAGGTGGTTCAACAGGTACAGTTGAATTATTATGGTTAGGAAATTATACGAAATTTGCAAATATAGAAAAATATCGACAAGAAAATAATTAAAAATAGAAGCGCTGAAACAAAGCGCTTTTTGTATAACAGAAAAAATATCTTAACTTCCTCGTATATAAAAATAACAATGAACAAAGACATAGACTTAAGTGCAAATGTTTTTGCTTTCTTATAAAAAAAGGAGAAAAAATGCTTGAAAATAAGGTATTAGCCACAATAAGTAAATATAAAATGATAGAAAATGGAGATTCTATAGTTGCAGGTGTTTCAGGTGGACCTGATTCTATGACATTACTTACAACTTTATTAAATATGAAAGAAAAATTTAATTTAAAAATATATGTGGCACATATAAATCATGGTTTAAGAGAAAATGCAAAAATAGATGAACAATATGTAAAACAATTTTGCGAAAAGAATAATTTAGAATGTTTTATAAAAAATATAAACATTAAAGAAATAGCCGAAAAAGAAAAAAGAGGAATAGAAGAAACAGGAAGAAAAGTCAGATATAATTTTTTTGAAGAAGTTCTAATTAAAACAAAATCAAATAAAATTGCAATAGCACATAATTTGAATGATAAAGTGGAAACAATAATAATGAACACAATAAGAGGTAGTCGGACTTAATGGCTTAAAAGGTATTGAAGCAAAAAGAAACAAATATATAAGACCATTAATAGAAATTACAAGAGATGAAATAGAACAATATTGCGAAAAAAATAAAATTAATCCACGCCATGACGAGTCAAATGATGATAACACATATACCAGAAATAAGATTAGAAATATAATATTACCATATTTGAAAAAAGAATTTAATCCCAATATTATAAATACAATTAATAGACTTTCGGAAATAATAAAAGAAGAAGAAGAATTTATTGATTCACAAACTAAAAAAATCTTTGAAGAAATTGTTATTGAAAAGAAAAAAGAAAAAATAGAATTTGATGTAAAAAAATTTAATAATCAAGAAAAAGTTATCCAGAAAAAATTAATACTTTTAGCTGTTCAATTAACAACAGGAACAACCAAAGGAATCGAAAAAATTAATTTAGAAGATATGGTTAATTTGTGCAATAAAAATATAGGAAATAAGTATATTCAACCTACGAAAGGTGTTGAAATAGGAATAAAAAATAAAAGAATATATATTAAAAAGGTATAATAAATTACAGATGTTACAATATTATTTCAATTTTAAAAAGGTTGTTGTAAATAAAAAATAGTTATGCTATATTAAAATAGAGTAAATATTATAATATACCAAGGAGGAAATTTGTTTTGAAAAGTGGAATTAAAAAAGTCGCAATGTGGTTTGTATTATTAATTATATTTATAATGATAATTTCAGCAATAAGTGGAAATATGTACAAAAGAATGACATATTCAGAGTTATTGAAAGATATTAAGGAAGAAAAAGTAGAAACAATTAGAATAGAAGATGATAATAAAACTGCAAGTGTAAAAGTAAAAGATGATAATGTTGAAAAAACTGTTACAATTCCTAGTTTAGATACTTTTATGGATAAAATATCAGATCAATTAGCAGATGGAAAAATCGAATTATCACAAACAGAAGAATCTAAATTCTTAAATATATTAGAAGCATTTGGCCCAACAATACTATTAATGGTATTTATATTCTTTATTTGGGTAATGTTTATGAATCCAAATTCTCAAGGTGGAAACAAAACAATGTCATTTGGAAAATCCAAAGCAAGAATGATGACACCAGCAGATAAGAATAAAATAACATTTGCAGATGTTGCAGGAATCGAAGAAGAAAAACAAGAATTAGAAGAAATTGTAGAATTTTTAAAAAATCCTAAAAAATTTACAGATATGGGAGCAAGAATTCCAAAAGGAGTATTACTTGTAGGTCATCCAGGAACAGGTAAAACATTATTAGCAAAAGCAGTAGCAGGAGAAGCAGGAGTACCATTTTTCATAATAAGTGGTTCAGATTTTGTTGAAATGTTTGTCGGTGTCGGAGCATCAAGAGTTAGAGATTTATTTGAACAAGCTAAGAAGAATGCACCATGTATTGTTTTCATAGATGAAATTGATGCAGTTGGACGTCAAAGAGGAGCAGGACTTGGTGGAGGACATGATGAAAGAGAGCAAACATTAAATCAATTACTTGTTGAAATGGACGGATTCGCAGCAAATGAAGGTGTAATCGTATTGGCAGCAACAAATAGACCAGACGTATTAGATAAAGCGTTATTAAGAGCTGGAAGATTTGATAGACAAATTGTTGTAGCACCACCTGATGTAAAAGCAAGAGAACAAATATTAAGAGTACACGCTAAAAAGAAAAAATTAGCAGAAGATGTTGATTTAGGAACAATAGCAAAAAATACAGCTGGATTCGTTGGAGCAGATCTTGAAAATATTTTAAATGAATCAGCTCTACTTGCAGCAAAACGTGATGAAAAAGAAATAACAATGAAAGATATAGAAGATGCAATGATAAAAGTTACAATGGGACCTGAGAAAAAATCAAAAGTAATTAGTAGTAAAGAAAGAAAACTAGTTGCATTCCATGAAGCAGGTCATGCTGTTGTAAGTAAATTTTTACCAACACAAGATCAAGTTCACCAAATATCAATTGTACCAAGAGGAATGGCTGGAGGATATACTATGTATAGACCAACAGAAGATAAATCGTTTATGTCAAAAACAGAAATGGAAGAAAATATTGTATCATTATTAGGTGGAAGGGTAGCAGAACAATTAGTTTTAGGAGATATATCAACAGGAGCAAGCAATGATATAGAAAGAGCATCAAAGATTGCTAGAGATATGGTTACAAAATATGGTATGAGCAGTAAGATAGGAACAATTACTTTTGGAACAGGTCAAGATGAAGTATTCCTTGGCAGAGATTTCGGTCATACACAAAATTACAGTGAAGCAACTTCATCAGAAATTGATACAGAAGTAAAAGCAATAATAGATAAAGCTTATAGAACAGCAGAACAAATTCTAACAATGAATATGGATAAATTAACTAAAGTAGCAAATATATTAATTGAAAAAGAAAAAATTGAAGGCGATGAATTTAATGAGATTTTTAATTCATAAAATTTAAAGAAAAGCCCAAAATACACTTTGGAAAAACCAAAGTGTATTTTTTATGCACAAAATATAAAAATAGAAAATAAAGGGCATATGATTTCAAATTTGATGTATATAAACAATAAAATCAAAACAAAAAGCAAAAAATGATTTTTTAAAAAAATTAAAAAATACAAAAAATATAAAAGTATAAAAAAGACATGCAAACCCTGATATGAACATAAAAAGAAGAAAAAAGCACAAAAAATAAAAAATAAAAAAACGAAAAAATAAAAAAATGATTTTTAAAAAAATAAAAAATGTTAATAAAATGTAATATGAAAAGAGGAAAGACTAGAGTGTTAAGAGTTAAACGATAAAATAGAAAAAAATGTTAGTAAAAAGTCGAATGAGAAAACGTTGAAATATAGGGAAAAAACGGGCAAGATTACATAACAAATATGCATTTGACATTATCGAAATGAATGATAAAATACAAACATCAATCAAAGATAGCAAAAAATATTGTGACTGAAATACAAAAATAGGGGGAAAGAACATGAAAGTAATCAAAAGAGATGGAAGAATCGTAGATTTTGATAGGGCAAAAATCAAAGTAGCAATTGAAAAAGCAAATAAAGAAGTAAGAGGTAAAGAAAAAGCATCAAAAGATGATGTAAAAACAATTGTTGAATATATTGAAGAATTGAACAAAAAAAGAATGTTAGTAGAAGATATTCAAGACATCATAGAAGAAAAGTTAATGGAACTTGAAAAATATGAATTAGCAAAAAAATATATAGTATATAGATATACAAGAGCATTAGTAAGACGAGCTAATACAACAGATGAATCAATCTTAAAACTAATCAGAAATGAAAATAAAGAATTAGCAGAAGAAAATTCAAATAAAAATACAATGCTTGCATCAACACAAAGAGATTATATTGCAGGAGAAGTTTCAAGAGACTTAACAAGAAGAATATTATTACCAGAAAAAATTTCAAAAGCACACGAAGAAGGAATATTACACTTCCATGATGCAGATTACTTTATTCAGTCAATATTTAACTGCTGTTTAATCAACATAGGAGATATGTTAGATAATGGAACAGCAATGAACGGAAAAATGATAGAAACACCAAAAAGTTTCCAAGTAGCATGTACAGTAACTACACAAATAATTGCTGCAGTAGCAAGTAATCAATATGGTGGACAATCTGTAGATTTAAAACATTTAGGAAAGTATTTAAGAAGAAGTCGTGAAAAATTCAGAAAAAAAATAAAAGAAAAATACGGAAACAAGTTAAAAGATGAAACTATAGAAGAATTAGTAAATGATAGATTAAAAGACGAATTATCAGCAGGTGTACAAACAATTCAATATCAAATAAACACATTAATGACAACAAATGGACAATCACCTTTTGTTACTCTTTTCTTACATCTAGAACCAGATGACGAATATATTGAAGAAAATGCAATGATAATAGAAGAAATCCTAAAACAAAGAATACAAGGAATAAAAAATGAAGTAGGAGTATATGTTACACCAGCATTTCCTAAATTAGTATATGTTTTAGATGAACATAACTGCTTAAAAGGTGGAAAATATGATTATTTAACAGAATTAGCAATAAAATGTTCAGCAAAAAGAATGTATCCTGATTACATATCAGCAAAGAAAATGAAAGAAAATTATGAAGGAAACGTATTTAGCCCAATGGGTTGCAGAAGTTTCTTAATACCATGGAAAGATGAAAATGGAAATTATAAATTTGAAGGAAGATTTAACCAAGGTGTAGTTAGTATAAATCTACCACAAATCGGAATTATAGCTGATGGAGATGAAGATAAATTCTGGAAGTTATTAGATCAAAGACTAGAACTATGTAAAGAAGCTTTAATGTGCAGACACAATGCACTATTAGGAACTTCATCAGATATTTCACCTATTCATTGGCAAAATGGAGCAATAGCTAGATTAAAGAAAGGTGAAAAAATTGATAAATATTTAAAAGGCGGATATTCAACTTTATCACTAGGATATATAGGAATATATGAAACAACAAAATTAATAAAAGGAGTATCACATACAACACCAGAAGGTCATGAATTTGCAATAAAAGTAATGAAATATTTAAGAGATAGAACAATAAGATGGAAAGAAGAAACAGGACTAGGATTTTCATTATATGGAACACCAGCAGAAAGTTTATGCTATAGATTTGCAAGAATAGACAAAGAGAAATATGGAAGTATTGAAGACGTTACAGACAAAGGATATTATACAAACTCATATCATGTAGATGTTAGAGAAAAAATTGATGCATTTAGCAAATTAAAATTTGAAAGTGAATTCCAACCATTATCAGGAGGAGGAGCAATTTCTTATGTTGAAGTACCTAATATGCAAAACAATTTACCAGCACTAAGTGAAGTTGTTAAATTCATATATGATAACATTCAATATGCTGAATTTAATACAAAATCAGATTACTGCCAATGCTGTGGATTTGATGGAGAAATGATAATAAATGATAATAATGAATGGGAATGTCCACAATGTGGAAATAAAGATCACAACAAAATGAATGTAGTACGTCGTACATGCGGATACCTAGGTGAGAACTTCTGGAATGCAGGAAAAACAAAAGAAATAAAATCAAGAGTTATGCATTTGTAAAATACAATCTAAAGAAGCAGGAGGGATAATATGAATTATGCAGATATAAAAAGAGTGGACGTAGCAAATGGAGAAGGTGTAAGAGTATCACTTTTTGTAAGTGGATGCAATCACCATTGTAAAGGCTGTTTTAATAAATGTGCATGGGATTTTAATTATGGCAATAAATTTACAGAAATTGAAGAAAATAAAATAATGGAATACTTAAATCATGATTATGTATCAGGTTTAACTTTATTAGGAGGAGAACCATTAGAAAAACAAAATCAAGGACAATTATTAGAATTAGTAAAAAAAGTTAAAGAAAAATATCCTAATAAAAGCATATGGTGTTATACAGGATTTGATTTTGAAAAAGATGTAGTCGGAAAAATGGCACAAGAAAATCCAACAACAAAAGAATTATTAAAATATTTAGATGTTGTTGTTGATGGAAAATTCGAAGAAGAAAAAAAGAACTTAAAGTTAAAGTTTAGAGGCTCAGAAAATCAAAGAATAATTGATGTGCCAGAAACTTTAAAAGTACATAAAATTGTTAGTTTAGATATGTAAAACCAAAAATCTTCTAGACATTCTAGAAGATTTTTGTTGCGTAAAATTAAAAAAATATATAACAAAAAATAAAAAATGTATTTCAAATGAAATAAAAATGTAAAAAATTATGTAACCTTAGAAGGATTTACGAACTTTATGTCGAATATTATTAAAAGAAAGGAATAAAATGGTACGATATAGTGAAGAATTAATTGATGAAATTAAATCCTCAAATGATATAGTAGACACAATATCACAATATGTAACATTAAAAAGAAGTGGAAGAAATTTTTTTGGACTATGTCCATTTCATAAAGAAAAATCTCCTTCTTTTTCTGTTTCACCAGATAAGCAAATATTTCATTGCTTTGGATGTGGCGTTGGAGGAAATGTAATTCATTTTATAAGTAAGATTGAAAATTTAGATTTTAGAGAAACCCTTGAATTTTTAGCTGAGCGTGCAGGCATAGAACTACCAACCTCAGAAAACGATCAATATAACAAGCGTCAATTCCTAAAAGATAAAGTATACAAAATTAACGAAGAAACAGCAAAATTTTATCATGAAAATTTATATAAACCTACAGCCAAACCAGCTCAGGAATATGTAAAAACTAGGAAACTAAATAATACAACATTAAAATCTTTTCTAATTGGATATTCAGGAACATATAACGAATTATATAAACATCTTAAACAAAAAGGATTTACAGATGAAGAAATTTTAGCCTCAAGTTTAGTAAACAGAAACGACAGAGGTCAATTTATTGATAGATTTAGACACAGACTAATGATACCAATAATGGATATAAGAGGAAAAGTTATAGCTTTTGGTGGAAGAGTTTTAGATAAATCATTACCTAAATATATAAATTCACCAGAAAATATAGTTTATTCTAAAGGAAGAAATTTGTTTGGACTAAACATAGCTAAAAAAGGAAATCTTGACAAAATTGTTATAGTTGAAGGATATATGGATGCAATTTCATTGTATCAAAGAGGAATAACAAACGTTGTAGCCTCACTTGGAACAGCACTAACTGAAGCACAAGGAAGATTACTTAGAAAATACGCAGGACAAGTCATAATAAGCTATGACTCAGATGCAGCAGGACAAGCAGCTACAATGAGAGGTTTGGAAATTCTTAAAAATTTAGGATGTGATGTTAGAATACTTCAAATGGAAGGTGCAAAAGATCCTGATGAATATGTTATCAAGTATGGAAGTGGCGGTTTTAATTTATTAATTGAAAAAGCAATTTCACTTGTTGAATTTAAAGTAAAGGTGTTAAAAAACAAATACAATTTGGAAAACACAAACGATAAAATAAAATTCTTACAAGAAATCGCTAAGATATTAGTAAACGTAGAAAGCCAAATAGAATTAGAAATTCAAATTGATAATATATCAAGAGATTATGGTATATCAAAAGAAGCTGTTTATGCAGAAATTAATAAAATAAAATACGTAAATAAAAGCAAAGAAATTGAAACAGAAACTAAAGTTAAACCAACCATAGTCAGAAAACAAGAAAAAAATGTTGATGAAGCCACAATAAGAAGAGAAAATGTAATAATTTACTTACTTATAAATGGAAAAGATCAAAACAGACAAATAATAAAAAATAATATAAAAAAAGAAGATTTAAAATATCAATTGAATCAACAAATTATAGAAAAAATTTATGAGGCAATTGATAATAAAAAAGAAATAACTAATATACTTGATTCTATGGAAGAAAAAGAATTAATCAGTCATTTAACAAAAATAATGGCAGATGATTATGAAATATCAGATATAGATAAGTGCATAGAAGACATAATTAATAGTTATACTAAAGATAAACTTATACGGAAGAAGAAATGAAATAATATTAAAATTAGATGAAAATAAATACACAAAAGAAGAATCAGCTAGTCTAGAAAGAGAGCTAAGCGAAATTATATTGCAATTAGCTAAAATAAAATAGGAGGGAATCAATGAGTACATCCAAAAAAGAAGAAATAGAAAATGGACAATTAAAAATAGAAGAACTATCAACAGATAAAGAAAAAACTAAAAAAGAAGATAAGAAAAAAACAGAAGGAAAAAAGAAAATAAAAGAAATAAAAAAAATTGAAAATCCACAAACAGAGGAAGAAATTGCGAATAACAAAGTATATAATATACTAAAAACAGCAAAAGAAAGTGGAAAAATTACTTATGGAGACTTAGCAAGTCAATTAGGAGACGTTACTCCAGATCAAATAGATAAAGTTTTTGATGTGTTTGAACAATTAGGAATTGACGTTTTGAAAGATGATAGTGATGACGAAGAACCTGATATTGAAGATCTAGAAGAAGTAGAAGAAATAAAATTAGATGACATGAACACAACTTCTATGGAAGGAATTAGTGTAGATGACCCAGTAAGAATGTATCTTAGAGAAATAGGAAGAATACCACTATTAACATTTGATGAAGAATTAGATTTAGCAAAAAGAATTTTAGATAATGATGAAGAAGCTAAACAAAAATTAGCAGAATCAAATTTAAGATTAGTTGTAAGTATTGCCAAAAAATATGTTGGAAGGGGAATGTTATTTTTAGACCTTATCCAAGAAGGCAATATGGGATTAATAAAAGCAGTAGAAAAATTTGATTATACAAAAGGATTCAAATTTAGTACTTATGCAACATGGTGGATTAGACAAGCTATAACAAGAGCAATAGCAGATCAAGCTAGAACAATAAGAATACCAGTACACATGGTTGAGACAATAAACAAATTAATAAGAACATCGAGACACTTATTACAACAATTAGGTAGAGAACCTACCCCAGAAGAAATAGCAGCAGAAATGGAAATAACAGTTGAAAAAGTAATGGAAATTCAAAAAATAGCACAAGACCCAGTATCACTTGAAACACCAATAGGAGAAGAAGATGATAGCCATTTAGGAGATTTCATTCCAGATGATGAATCACCAGCACCACAAGATTCTGCAGCATACACATTATTAAAAGAGCAATTAGAAGAAGTTATGCAAACACTAACACCAAGAGAAGCCAAAGTATTAAAATTAAGATTTGGACTAGAAGATGGAAAAGCAAGAACACTAGAAGAAGTAGGTAGAGAATTTCAAGTAACACGTGAAAGAATAAGACAAATAGAAGCAAAAGCATTACGCAAATTAAGACATCCAAGTAGAAGTAAGAGATTAAAAGATTATATGAGCTAAAGAAAAGGAGTGATAGCAGAAATGGAAAAAAGACATATTGAAATAGTTCCAGGAAACGGAGATTTAAATATATCTCCAGCTGAAGATCACATAAATGATATCGTAGAAAAAAAAGATAAACCAAAAAAAGAAGATATAGTAATTCCAAAAACTAGGAACGAAGAAGAAAAAAATAATAAATAATAAAAATTGAAAAAAGAATATATTATCTAGGCATAATTTAATTATGCCTAGATACATAATAAAATTTATAAAAAGTATTGACAAAAGCAAAAATACTCAGTATAATATTATCTGTTACGGCGAGGTAGCTCAGTTGGCTAGAGCAACTGGTTCATACCCAGTAGGTCGAGAGTTCGAATCTCCCTCTCGCTACCAAAAATCAGCTGAAAAGCTGATTTTTTTTATGCAATAAAAACGAAGGAAAATTATCATAATGTTTTTACATTTTTAGCTAAAATCAAAATCTAGTAAAAATTGATATTTTCAGAAATATTTTTTCAATTGATTTTTAAATCTTATTATTTTTACATTTTCTGTAACAAATCTACATTTTTTTAAGTCATATATAAAAGGAGGTTAATGTGCGAGATATGGAAGAACTATATAAAAAATATTTTACAACTATATATAAGTTTTTACTCTGTTTTACACATGACGTAGATTTAGCAGAAGACCTAACACAAGAAACTTTTTACAAAGCAATAAAAAATATTAATCACTTTAAAAATAACTCGAAAATTTCAGTTTGGCTATGTTCTATTGCTAAAAATCTTTATTATGACTATTATAAAAAGAATAAGAAGTATAATAGTATAAATATTGATGATGTATTTAATTTAGAAGGGCCAGAATTTACAGATGATATTTTATCAAAGCAACTTTTAAAAGAATGTACTCAAGATTTAAATAGTGAATCAAAAAAAGTTGTATACCTAAGAATTGTCGCTAATCTTACTTTTAAAGAAATATCTTTTATTTTAGGTAAGTCAGAAGTTTGGACAAGAGTTACATTTTATCGTTGTAAAGAAAAATTGAAAGGAGTTGATTATCATGAAAATTAAAAATGAATGTGAAATCGTATATGATTTATTACCAAATTATATTGAGAAACTTACTAATGAAACATCAAACGAAATTATAGAAGATCACCTAGCACATTGTGAAAAATGTAAGAAATTATATGATGATTTAAGCACTGAAATGAATTCTCAACAAAACTCAACTAAGGAAATTAATTTTTTGAAAAAATATAAAAGACATCTTAATGCATTAAAAATTGTACTTGTTTTAGTTATAGTGTTAATAGTAGCTATAGGACTAGGAAAATTTCTAAAAAAATATAATGTATTAAAACTTATATCAGAAACCTCACAACAAAACCAAACAATAGATAACTATCATATTCTAGAATACTACTACACAGAAGGACATATTTTGAAAATGGAACAGTTTAAAATGGGTGATAAAAATAAATTTACATATACAATGGAAACAGAAAACGGAATTGTCACTGAAACTACATACGGGTATAAAGTAGGAGAAAATGAATATAGGGGAAATACATATACAGAAGATGGTGATAATAAATTTGTACGTAAAAATATTACAATGAACAGAGAACTTTTTAAAGATAGCGTTTTGTATAATGCTAATCCTAAAGATTTGTTAAAATATTCTTTTGATGTCACAATCAATACTACGACTTTTAGAAACACCGAATGTTACTATATAAATAATTTACCTATATTAACAGGAGGAAAATATGAACGAGTATATTTTGATAAAACCACAGGATTGATGATAGGTGCAAGCCAAGTAGACAGTTCACAGAATTCAGCTACCCCAATAGAATCAGTTTATGAATATAATGTAGTAACAGATAAAGACTTTATTGAACCAAATATTTCAGAGTATAAAGAGCAAGACTGAAAATTGAAAAATTTCAGTCTCGACTTTTAAAAATTTTATAAACTAACAAAACACCCAGATAAGGGTGTTTTTGTTATCATTAATTATTTTGCAGCTTCTTCTACTGGATAAACACAAACTTGTTTTTTGTCTTTACCTAATTTTTCGAATTTAACTGTTCCATCTACTAGAGCAAATAATGTATCATCACTACCTTTTCCAACGTTCATACCTGGATGGATGTGAGTACCTCTTTGTCTAACTAATAT
>CAKPDW010000020.1 GCA_934149115.1 uncultured Clostridia bacterium | reverse complement strand
TAATCAATATCTCTTTTTTTGTTGCACATATCAATAAGCAATAGAAGAGAGGTAGAAGTAGATATGGAAAAGTGTAAAAAAAGAAATACAGAACATTGCGCAAAATCAAAGTTTTGTGCAAATAGGAGTAGGAAAAATCCAAGATAGCCTCTATTGACGTCCACTCCCACATACATCAAGGCTTTCTGTATCTAGGTCTTTTTTATATAATACTATTTGTTACTTATTACTTTCACTATTATATACTATATTGATATTTTTACAAGCTCTCAGAATCAGTTTCTAAGTTTTTTTATAATTACACTTTATAATTTTATATTATAATTTTTTGTTATTTTAATTTGGATTTTGATTATAATTTTTTTAATTTATTATTATTTTGTATTTTTTACTCAAAATTCGGAAAATCCTTATTTTCTCTAAATCGGCCGTTTTTTACAGGTAACAAACTATATGGCGATTTTATAAAAACGGCTTAAAATCGATTCTCGTGCGTCGCTTTTTTGACATATTTTCGCCGATTTTTATATTAGTAATAACACTTTAAAAAAATCTATATTTTTAAGTCAAAAATAGCTAAACACTAGAATCGTTAGTATTTTGCGAAATATTCAAACAACAAGTTATATTACTTTAAAATAAAAACAGCTTAAAATCGATTTTCGTAAGCCGTTTTTATAAACATTTTTATATGATTTATATGTATAAATTACATTTGAATTTATATGCTTAATTTATAAAAATAATAAAGATTAAATTATTATTCAAATTTATTTTTAATAAATTTTATTGTTAATGATTTAAAATTAAATTTATTTGAAAATTATATTTTAAATCATTAATACAAATGTTCGGTTTTAGAATATTCAGAAATTGAAATTTATAAATTTTTAAATTTGATTACTTTTATAAAAATTTTTTAAAAATCATTTATTTATTTTTTATATATTGAATTATTATTTTATAGAATTAAAAAAATTTTATTATTAGATATATTTTAAATTATTTTTTATAATGTGATTTCAAAAATATAGTACTTCCTCCCTACTCTATCGTAATAATTTAAAATGAATTTTTTTAATACTAACTAATTTTATTAAAAAACTCTATAATGTCATCTACAACTTCTTTTGGAGTGGATGCTCCTGCCATTATTCCAACTTTTTCTTCATTTTCAAAGTCGATTTTATTTAAGTCTTTTTTTGTTTGTACAAAATATACATTTTTACAATTTTCTTTGGCTATTTCAAGTAATTTTTGTGTATTTGAGCTATTTTTTCCTCCTATTATTACCGTGCTGGTTACTTTTTTTGATATCTCTCTAGTTTCATCTTGTCTCTTATCTGTAGCACTACAAATTGTTTTATCAACTATTACTATTGTTTCTGCAAAGTTTTCTTTAAGTTCATTTGCTATTGTATCAAATTTCTTAGATGAAAATGTAGTTTGACCAACTACATATACATATTCCATTTTTGTTTTTTCATATTCTATATATGCATCTAAAATTTCATCTGCATCTTCTATTACATAACTGTTTGCTCCTGCAAATCCTTTTATTCCAATTACTTCTGGATGACTTGCATTTCCAACTATTATTATAAAACTCTTTCTTTTTTCTTTTTCTACTTTCATATGGATTGCTCGTACATTGCCACAAGTTAAATCATATATTTCTAATCCTTTTTTGTTTGCTTTTTCATATATTTCTTTTGGTACTCCATGTGTTCTAAAAATAACTTTAGAATCATTTGGGATTTCTTCTATGTCTTGTACAGTAATCATTCCATCTTTTTCTAGTTCACTTATTACTTGGCTGTTATGTACAAGTTCTCCTAAACAGTAAATTTTTTTATTTTCTTTTACAATTTCTTTTGCTTTTTTTACTGCATAGTTTACACCTTCACACATACCAGCGTATTTTCCAACAATTAGTTCCAAAATGTACTCCTTTCATAATATATAATACTTGTTTGAAAGTATATAATAAAATCCTCGAAAAAGCAAAGCTTGTTATAGGGGAGTATAAAATTTCTTCGGAATATGCAAAATAGGAAGTTCAGAGAACTTCCTATTTAAAAAAAGCACCAATATGCACTTTTACTAGTTTTGCATGTACAGCCATCGTTGGCCTTCGTCAGTAATATAGTCTAATTCGATAATTACTGTATCATCAATTATCATAGCTGCATCATAGTGGCCACAAATGTCATGAGTCCAAACTGTTATATATCTTCCGGCGAATTCTTCATTTAAGGTTTCGAAAAGAATATCATATTTGTTTTCTTCTGGAACGTCAAGATATATAACTTCTTTATTTGCAGAAACCGAAAAGATGTTATCGTCGTATTCACAAATCCGAAAGATTATGCAATCTCCAGGAATCATGATGTTGTCATTGATTAGGTCGATAAATTCTTTGAGCGTTACTCTTGTCATATTGATGTTCTCCTTTCATAATGCAAAATGATCTTTCTACTTACAATTGTAAGATTTAGATCAGGTGTTATAGAGTTTCATGTAATATAGTATATACCAGAATTATGTAAACGTCAAGGACTTCATGATTTTTTCTAATGATATCTTATAATATGCTAATAACTTTTGAAGCTTTTTTTGTGGTTTAAATCTTGTTTCTGTGCTATTGTATATAATTTAATTATCTAGTTTTAAAAGTGGCTTAAAATCGATTTTCGTCCGTTGCTATTTTTACATATTTTTAGGTAATTTAATAATTCTCTTAATGAATGTTTTTAGAATAATTTTCAAAGAATTTTTTCTATTTTTAATTGTTTTATCAATGCATCTGTTCCGTCATTTTTATAGTCTAATACAAAGCCGTTCATTCCCAATTTTTTTCCTATTTCTATATTGGTTTGTTTATCATCTATAAAAAAACATTCTTCTGGTTTTAAATTATAAGTTTCAAATAAGATGTTATATAATTTAGGGTCTGGTTTTTTTAATTGATAGTCGCAGGAAAATACCCATCCATCAAAATTTTTAAAAATAGGTAGTTCTGTTAAATATTTTTCTGCTTCTTTATTGTTGTTAGATAATATGTATAGTTTGTATTGCTTTTCTTTTAATAATTTTATTAGTTCTAAAACTTCATCATTAAATGGTCTATATTTATAATAGCATAACATTAATTCTTCGACTTCTGGCGCTATTTTAAAATTAAATTCGCATTTTTCTAAGTGCTCTTTTAACGTAGATAAGCCTAAGTCCAAAGCTTTCCAGTCTGCAAAAAAGTTGCTTTTTATACTTTCATATTGTTCTTTATCTATTTTTACTTGATCTAAAACTATATTTGGGTAGTCTTTTAAAATAACATTTCCCAAATCAAATATTATATTTTTTATCATATTTTTTCCTTTCAATATTAAAAATTTATCCAATTTTTTATTAAATCTTTTGAAATTTTTAAATCTCCATTTCCGACTCCTATTTCAATGTTAGTTTTTTTCTTTCCATGATAATCACTACCACCACTTTTGAATAAATTATTAGCTTCTGCATATTCAACTAATAACTTTCTATTTTCTAGTGTTGCTGATGGATGGAAACACTCAATACCGTCTAATTCTTTTTCAGTTCTTAATTCATTTATAAATTCAATTGTATTTGTAAATCTATATTCAAAAGGATGGGCTAAAAAGGCAAGTCCACCAGCATCATGAATAATATCAATTACATCTTTATACATTGGCTTATAAGTAGTATTGTCGCCATCATAATATTCACTATCTGGATTGCATAATCCTTTTCTAATGAAATAGTTTAATGATTGTGTAAATTCTCCTAAGATAGGATAATTTTCTGGATGTTTCATTAATTCTTTGTAAATGTATATTGTAATATAATCTGTGATAGGAATGTTTGTTGGTATATTATCTATATTATAGATTAACCCTTTTTTATCACAGATATCTAATAAGTGTTGCTTTCTGTATTCTTGTTGTTTTCTTAATATTTCTTCCGAAAAAATCTTTTTGCTCCATTCTTCAATAATTTCAGGATTTTTTATGTTATATGCTAATAATTCGAATCCTTTATTATTAAAATTAGCATTCATTTCAGCTCCAATAATAACTTTTCCTGTATATATATTGTTGCTAAAAGCTTTGTCTTTGTAAGCTTTACAGGTATTATGGTCTGTTATTGATATATATTCTAACTGCTTTTCTTGACATTTTTTCAATACATTTTCAACTGTTGTATCGCCATCAGAGTATGTAGTATGAATATGTAAATCTATCATAATTTTGAATCTCCTTTTATTTTTAAATCTAGGGAAGATAGGTTGCTTCCTTTTAATGTGCATTGATTTTATCATACCTAAAGAATGAATTCAACAGCTTTATAATGCACAAATGTTCGCTATTATTTTATTTTTGAAAAAGCACTTTAAAGTTATAAATATTACATTTAAAGTGCTTTTTATATATAATTATTATTTGTATTTTTCTATTGCTTTTTGTATAATTTCAATCATTTCTTCTCTTAAAGAAGCTGGTCTAATAACTTCAAGCATATCAATGTTTCTCATAGCCCACATTTTAAAGCCTCTTGGGCTTGTATCTACTATTAATTTAATTTTTTCATTATCTCCTGGTATTTTTTCAATAGTAATGTTTTTTCCGAAAATGTCAAAGATAGCATTTAATAAACATTTATTGCATATTGCTTCAATTTCTTCTTTTTTTCCTCCAAACATTTCAACTGTTGATTCTGCAAAATCTTTAATTTGGTTTTTTGTTTTTTTAATTGTTATTTTAGCATCTAGTTCTTTTACGTTTTTCATTCTGTCAAGCCTGTAATGGTAGAAATCATTTTGCCCATCTTTTATTCCAATAAAATAAAATTCTTGTTTATTATATACTATTGCAAATGGTGAAACTGTTGGTGTGCTTACTATTTGTTTTTCTAATTTATCTGTAATTGCATATTTCCAATATTCAAATTTAATTTTATGATTATTATAAACACTATTAGAAATATCTTCTATATTTTTTATTACTTCTGCATTTTCTGTTTTACTATTTACAGAATATATTTGATAATCTTTTAATTTTTCATTCTCATATACTGTTTGCATGTTTTTACACTTTTTTATAATTTCTTTTGCTATACTTGGTATAATGTAATTTGCATAACTAAAATTATCTATTATTGCTCTTACTTCACCTGGCTCAAAATCAGTTTCTGGATCACGATTTAAATAATATCCTTTTCCATTTTCATCTCTGGTACTTATGTCGTAGTCTAATTTGTATTTCAATAAATTTATGTTTCTTCTTATTGTTCTTGTATCTATTTCAACATCATAGATTTCTTTAATTTTCCTTTGTATTTCAACAGTAGAAAGCATATGTTCTTCATCGCTATATTTCTTTAATACATTTAAAATATATAAAATATTACCGTTCTTTTCGTATAATTCCATTTTAATTCCTCCATCGTACACTAATTTCCATTTAATCCGTGTTTTTTATCTCTCGTTCCTAAATGCAGTTTCCATCTACTCTCTGCATTTCGTATTCTTGTGCTATTTCCCAATGGAAGAACTTCCAATATAGAATATTTAAAATATTTTTTTGCATAATCTTTTCCCTTGAATTTTGTATTATTACCATATTTTCCATTTTCAAGTAACTCTCTTAACATTACATTATCTTTATCTTTTTCACCGCCAGTTGGATTATTGACATAGTCCTCCCATCTTCCTAAAAATCCTCCATTTTCGCCATACGCAGCACCTATATAATTTTTTCCAGTATAGTCATCATGTATTAAATATACGCCACCATATCTAGAAAGTCTTTCTTGCCAATTTCCATCGTTAATAACTCTTTTCAATTCATTATAATTTAAATAAATATCTTCATATGAATTAAATTCAGTTGCTAATTTTATTTTTTCAATAGCAGTAATATCATATTTTGCAAAAGTTTCATATTTTATTACTTTTTGTTGGCCTTTTGTAGCTGGTGTAATTAATCTTTTTTCTAATTTTCCAGGTGTATCTATTCCTTTTATTATAAAAAATGGATCATCTGAATTTTTATTTATTTTGTGAATATTATCATTATAATCAAAAACATCCTCTTCTGGAAAATATTCTCCACCTATAACGTCTTTTATCTTCTTAACATCTATAACCTCATATAAACGATAAAAAATCATTTCACCATTTTCTCTGCCAAAAAAAGAAAAAACATATTTATGATTCATCATAGCTTTTGCATAGCTTCCACCTTGAATAGAATTGAAATAATCTGCCAATTTGTCATCGTATTTTATTTTATCATACCATTCTTTGGTTGATTGCATAATTCTACAATTATTTTCATTAATTAACGGACATCCATTTTCATCAACAAGTGAACCAATTCCTAATAATTCTTTTATATCTTCAATTTTCATTTAATTTAGCTCCCTTCTACTATTTCTTTAAATTTCTCCCATAATTTTACCATTGCATAAGTATCAAGTTCACAATAAACCAATAATCCGTGTCTTATTTCTTTTTGTTCTTCTTTGGACTTGTTTCTCAAACTCAAGAACGCTTCTGAAGCCTCTCCTCCATTATGTACAATAGGTAAATTATGATAATCTAATTCTGGATCATTTGGATATAATGCTGGTAAAACAGCTTTAATTGAAGCCGAACCATGCATTTCCTTTACATAATATTTCCTTTGTTGAAATGGTTCCATAAAATCTACAATATTGCTATTTATCCTATCAAGCTCATCTTTCAAATCCGGATACATTCTTGCTATCTCATTGTTTCTTACCGGTTCAAAAGCCTTATTATAAATAATAACACTTCCATTTTCAGGCATATCTTTTATCATACTTTCCGCAAAATGTCGTATATAATCTAGATCGTCAATTTCTGCTAAAAATTCTTTATGTTCTATTGGCGCACCTTTTTCTTTTATGATATGCAATGAATACTGAAAAGGTAGTTGTTGATATGGTTTAGTACCTTCCACTTCTGGAATTGCCAATTGATATGTTTCAAAATCTATAAAATATAATGGATATTTAAGAGAATCCATTAGTTCTTTTATAGATTCTTTTTCTATTTTAGGTTTTAAATTATTTAATTCAAAATTAATTTGCTCTAAAAATTTTGGGTTTAAATCTTCATTTTGTAAATCTCTAAAAGATATTTTTCCTTCATAATATTTCTCAAATTTTTTAGAAGTATGCATTCCTCCAACAATATCGAAAACATTAGGCTTTGGAATATTTCTTGTGCAGTATTCCCAAAACTCACATTTATATGGTTTACAGCACTGCATGCCAATATCTGTGCTAGGCTCACTATTCTCATTATGTTCATCCATATATTTATTTGCCATTTCAATATTTTTCTTAATTTCATCTTGTTTTGCTTTAGCTATATCTGTTATATCTTGTATATTAAATAGTTTTTCAATCTCTAATTCTTTGCCCCTCACATATTGTTTATTTATATAGACAATACAAACTTTTTTTACATTCAATCCAAGATTTGATAAAACAAAATATTGATAAGACGCATCATCCAAGTAAATATTATGTACATCGGTTGAGCTTTTAACTTCATATATTTCTACGCCATCTAAATTATTTTTTAATATATCTACACTGCAAAAATTATTATCATAATTGAAAGATGCTTCCGTTATGATGTTTGGCTTATTTTTTAACATCTTTTTCGTATCTTCAATCATAACATTTAAATCTGTATTAAATTCAATATTTGTATATTTTCCAAATAAATTTCTTGCAAGTTCTCCAACAACCGTTCCATTAGCTAAAACAGCTTCTCTTGCTGTAGGAACTGCAACGTCTGATTTGTATTTGCTCATCCATAATATTTTTGGACATTGTACTAACTTGCAATATTTTGATTTTGATAAATAAATTTTATTCATCATTTTTCCTTTCACTTTCCTTGTTTAAGATAAGTATTATTTAATCAAACTAACAATATCATAACCAAATAAATTTTACAATATTTTATTTAAGTATTATTTATCCGCAAAAGCCTATTTTTCTTACTTCTTTTTCTTTAAAATGACTCATTTTTATCGCATTTTCAATGTCTTTTTTTAGTATTAAATTTTTATTTTTGCTTTTTGTTTGTATTATTCTATCAGCTTGTTCAAATTTAACCTTTTCAAACAAATTTCTAACATATCTACCATTTCCAAAATTCTCCTCTTTCTTTGCTTTATTAAAGTTATCGATTAAAATGTCCATGCAATTGTTTGAGAGTTTATATTTTTCTTTTTTGCATAATCCTTTAAATATTTCTAACAATTCATCTTCATTATAATCTTGAAAATCTATAGTAAATTGTATTCTGCTCTCAAAACCTGGGTTAAAATTTAATAAGTTTTCCATTTCGTCAGTATATCCTGCTAAAATTATACAAATTTCGTCCCTATGATCCTCCATTTCTTTTATAAGTGTTGCTATTGCTTCATCTTCAAAACTTCCTCTGCAATCCGAAACTAAGCTGTATGCTTCATCAATAAATAATACTCCTCCAATAGCTTTTTCAACGGTTTCATGGACTTTTTTTGCTGTCCATCCAACGTATTTATCTACTAGATCTCTACCATGTATTTCTACAAATTCGCCATCACCATTTAATATGTTTTCTTCATCAAATATTTTTCCGATAACTCGTGCTATACTCGTTTTTCCTGTTCCTGGGTTTCCTGTAAAACACATATGTAATGATGGCATTTGACCTCTTTCTTTATTTAATTTTATATAGTTTAATATTTTATTAATTTGCTTTTTTATATTATCAAGTCCTACTAATTCATCTAATTCTTCTTTTGTGTTGCATTCTTTTTTCTTTTTATTTTCTCTTTCAGTTCTTTTTGATTTTTTCACATTTGTATAAAAATCTTTATTCTTTTTTAATATTTGTTTATTAACAGATTCTATTTTTTTAGTTTTACATTCAATTAGTAGTTTTGTCATCATATTTTTCAAAACCCAAAATGGTACGTCAGCATATTCCTTTAAATCTTGTTTTTGATATTTGATATTATATTCATTTAAAGTGCTTTTACAATACATTATTTTATCATCAAGGGATATTTTATTTATAGTCATTCTAAATGGTGATAATTTACCTAATTCTCCATCTGTTTCTCCTTCACAATAATTTGTATCTTCAAAAATAAATACTTTGTTTTTGGATTGTTTTATAATTCTATTTAAGTTATCTAATTCATCACTATAATCTATTTCTAATTTTCTATCATTTATTACAATTATAGAGGCGTCTATGTTCATGATTTGATTAAGCAGAAAATTTCCTTTATCACAAACAAATTTGTCCAAATAACAAATCTTATCGTTTTCTATAATGTTGTATTTCATAAATATTTTTGCGCATACTTTAATTAAATCATTTAATAAATTATAAGAAGATCTATTCCTAATGATAATATTATAGTTACCAAAATCTAATTCATTATTTTGTTTTAATTTTATGTATAATATTATATCTCTTAATACTTCTTTGTTTTGTACTACTCCATATAAATGATTTAATTCGTTTATTATTTCTTCATCTTTTGAATCTAATTCATAACTATTTATCATAGTATTTTCCTCCTTAAAAATTTATTAGTAGATTAGCCGTTTATATTAAAATTATATAATATTATTTTTTTATATCAATTGTACTGGTCACGCAATGCTTGTTTTTTATTTTTAATTTGTTATTTCTATAAAAAAATAGCTCTGAATTAATAATTCAAAGCTATTTTTTATATGTATTAGATTAAAATTTAATTAATGTAACATCTTCTTTGTATAGAGAGGCTTGATGAAATGTCATTATAAATTCATTAAATTTTTCCTGCCAAATTGATGTTCTGTATATATTGTTGTTATTTTCATCTTTTGTTATATAGTGTACTAAATAAGTTTTTTCATCTATTTTGTTACAGCTAAAATTATAAATAATTATTTTTCTATCTTCTTTCAGAGAGGATAAATCAGTAATTACATCATTTTTGTTAAATTTTCTTCCTGATTTTCCAATTTCTATATAATTTTCATCAAGTATTTTATTTAGGTATTCAATATTTGTCATATATTTATATTGAAATAAACTTTTTTCCAATTCAAGAATTCTACTATTCATAATAATAAGAAAACTCTTTTCAATTTTATTATTAACTTTATGCGTCAATATATTTTTTTATCCCAATGATGATTTGTTTCTAAACATTTTAAAAAACTTGTACAGCCTTCTATAATATCATTAAATGTGATTTCAAAATTTCCTGTGTACCAAGGATCTGCAATATCTCTTGGGCTACTAGAAAAATCTAATAATCTATATATTTTATTTTCTTTGTCTTCTCCTACAATTCTTTTTATATTTAATATATTAGAATTTTCCATTCCGATAATGTAATCATATTTTTTATAGTCATCTGGCGTTAATCTAACTGCTTTTCTTTTTTCAAAAGGTATGCCTTTTTGTATTAATTTATCTCGCGTTCCGTAATGAATATTATTTCCTATTTCTTCGCTTGATGTAGCAGATGATTTTATATAAAATTCTTTTTCTAATTCTTGTTTTTTTACCATGTCTTTTAAAATAAATTCTGCCATTGGAGAACGACATATGTTTCCTAAGCAAACAAACATTATTTTAATCATACTCTCCCCTCCTTTTGCTATTTTTAATATTAGAATTGTTCTAAATACATAATTTCTTTTTTTAATTTCATAGCATATTCAATTTCAAGCTTTGTACTTTCCCCAATGTATTGATTTTTGTTTACAACAAATATTGCATCAGATAGTTCTATTTTTTTGAAATGCTCATTTTTCAATTCTTCTAATTGTTCTTCTGTTTTTTCATTATTTAATACAGGGTAAACTGGTGTTAAAATGCAATTTCCTTCTAATGCTAATTTTTCTGCTGTAATCATCATTTCTTTTTGAAATTTCATGCTTCCACATATTGTTATTACTTTCATTTCTTCTCCTTTTTTAATAATTATGTATTTACGTCAATTTGACTAAATACTATACCTAATTTTTCGTTAATTACTAAATCTGCTATATTATCATAAATTGTTTTATCTTTATTTATTAATACTAGGTGCTTACCATGAAAATAGTGAATTAAACTGCTTGCTGGTTGAACAGTTAATGATGTTCCTGCTACTATTAATAAATCTGTTTTTTGAATATTAGATATTGAATTATACAATATTCCATCATCTAATCCTTCTTCGTATAATACAACATCTGGCTTAATAATACCTCCACAAGTGCATTTGGGAATATCTTCAGAATCAAAAACATATTCGGCTTCATAAAATTTATTACATTTCATACAATAATTTCTCAAAACACTTCCGTGTAATTCTAAGACGTTTTTTGAACCTGCTTTTTGATGTAATCCATCAATATTTTGTGTAACTATTGCTTTTAATTTTCCAATCTTTTCAAGTTCAGCAAGTTTTTTATGTGTTATGTTTGGCTTATATTTTAATGAATTCATTTTTTCTTTATAAAACTTATAAAATTCTTTTGTATTGTTTATAAAAAATGTATGACTTAGTATTTCTTCTGGTGGATAATCGTATTTTTGATTATATAATCCATCTTTGCTTCTAAAGTCTGGAATTCCACTTTCTGTTGAAACTCCTGCTCCACCAAAAAATACTATATTATTACTTTCTTGTATATATTTTTTTAAAATTTCAATTTTATCTTCCATATTACTACCTCTGTACCATTATATTATTTTACTTTTTTAAATGCAATATTAATATTTTTTACAGTATTTTATTAGGCATAAAAAACGTATCTACCAATAATTTTTTAGCAGATACGTAATATATTATTTTAAAATTAAATTTACTTTTTGAATAAATTCTGCATTTGTTTTTGTTTCAGAAATTAAGTTCATTATTTTTTCTGCCATATCCATGTTGTTCATTCTTGACATAGATTTTCTTAATGCCATAACCGCTAGATATTCTTCACTTGATAGCAATAAATCTTCACGTCTTGTACCAGATTTATTAATATCAATAGCTGGGAAAATTCTTCTTTCAGATAAGTTTCTGTCAAGATGAACTTCCATATTTCCAGTTCCTTTGAATTCTTCAAATATAACTTCGTCCATTCTACTTCCTGTTTCTACAAGAGCTGTTGCCAAAATAGTTAAGCTTCCTGCATTTTCGGTATTTCTTGCTGCTCCGAAAAAACGTTTTGGTTTATGTAATGCTGCAGGATCAAATCCTCCTGATAATGTTCTTCCTGATGATGGTATTGTAAGATTATATGCACGAGCTAATCTTGTTATACTATCTAATAAAATTACAACATCTTTTTTTTGTTCTGTTAATCTTTTGGCTCTTTCTAAAACCATCTCTGCAACTTTTATGTGATGTTCAGGTAATTCATCAAATGTAGAATATATAACATCACCTTTTATAGAACGTTTCATATCTGTTACTTCTTCTGGTCTTTCGTCAATAAGAAGGACTATTAATTCTACTTCTGGGTTATTTCTAGTTATACTATTTGCAATTTGCTTTAGTATTGTTGTTTTTCCTGCTTTTGGTGGAGCAACTATCATTCCTCTTTGACCTTTTCCTATTGGTGAAAGTAAATCCATAATTCTCATTGTATAATCACGAGTATTTGTTTCTAATTTTAATCTTTTATTTGGATAAATTGGTATTAACTCGTCGAAACTTTTTCTCCTCATTGCGTTTTCTGGATGTTCTCCATTTACTTCTCCAACAAATATAAGTGCAGGGAATTTTTCTCCTTCTTTTGGATTCCTCATAACACCTTTTATTCTATCTCCAGTGTCTAGGCGAAAACGTCTAATTTGAACAGGTGATATATATACATCTTTGCTGGTTGATAAATAATTATCTCCTCTTAAAAAACCGTATCCATCTGGCATAACTTCCAAAATACCTTCTGCTATTTCATCATTATCATTATTAGGCTTGTAAAATTTTTCATTTTCTCTTGTCGCATTTACAACTTGTTCATTGCTTTTTTTAGGTTCACCTTTTTCTAAATCTTTTAGAGTATCAATTAATTCTTGTTTTTTCATTTTTGAAATGTTTTTTAATTTTTTTTCTTTTGCAACTTCACGTAATTCTACTAATGACATATTATCATAATTCATATAAAGCCCCCTATTTTATTTATTGGTTATTATTGGAAATATTAAAGATTAAAAATATAAAAGAAAAATAAAGCAACTATTTTTAAAAGTGTAGTTACTTTATTTTGTACCGACATCAATATAAACACGCTCATTTGGAAGATACATATTAAGTTTGTCACGAGCAAGTTCTTCTATATATTCAGGCGAATTAATATTTTCTTTTAATGCTTTTAAAGATTCTTGATACTGCTCTGCTTCATCAGTTTTTTCTTTATAATAAGCCTGAGATTCGCTATATGCATTTAATTTTGTTTGTTGATTTACTAATACAGAAACAAAATATATACAAAAAATTATAACTAAAACTTTAATATATAAATTTTTCATATTAAAAAATTTTTTCATTTGTATTCTCCATTTTTTCATTATTGTATGCATATTTCTATATACATATATATTATTCTACAATAAATTAAAAATTCCTCTTTTTTTTGTATTTTTATTTAAAAATTTGATGTTTTTTACTATTTTAAATATGTTTTTTATCAATTTTATAAGTATTTTTACAATAATCGACATCACTTTTTGTAATGGCTTTATAATATATGTATTGAAAATTTTAAAAAACTTGGTACCTACTTTCATAATATATTTACTTAATGTTGCAATATAAATAAATATTCCAGCAAATAATCCTAAAAATAAATAAGCACGAATTTTTCCTTCATTTAAAACAAATATACCAATTAATAATAATAATCCGGAAATTAACCAAAATACAATATCTTCAACAATAGTAATCGAATCTGGTGTTTCATAAGAACGACGCAAAATTCTAAAAAAATCAAAAAGAAACCCTATAATTAAACCAATAAGAACAAAAGAAAGAAATATACTAAATTCATTATTTATCATTTGAAAATCTTACTCATTAATCCTTGTTTTGATGATAAATCTTTGTCTGAATATTCTATTGCTCTAATGGTTCCTTCAACAATAACATCTCCTGTTTCTACAGAGATTTTATTAACTCTCAAATCACTTCCTTTAATATTTAAAAGTCCTAATTCTGATTCAACAATTACTATTTCATCATCAAAACTTAGAACATCTTTTATACCTGTTAAAGTGAGTTTTTTTCGGTTTTCAAGAATTACATTTTGCATAATATTAGTTTGTACTTCATCAAATTGCACTTAAAAACACCTCCACTCTCAATTTCTATCTAAGATATTATATGCGAAAAAATGTGAATGTAGAACTTATTGTATTTGATTTATTAAATAAAATGTTATATTTGTAAATGAAAAACGAACATTAATATTTTTTCAATGTTCGTTTTTCTAATAATTTATTCTTTAAAAAATTTATCATGAATAGATTTAACAGCCTCATCAGCTTCATCTTGATTTACTAATACAGTTACTTTTATTTCTGATGTACTTATTAAATGCATATTAATATTTTTCTCATATAGTGCTTCAAACATTTTAGATGCAATTCCTGTTCTGTCAGTCATGCCAATACCAACAATTGATACTTTAGATAAATTTTCATAATGTATTATTTCTTTTGCTGTAAGGTATTCCAAATTTTTTTCAAGTATTTGCATTGTTTCAGCTAAGTCAGTAGTTTTTATTGTAAAAGATATATTTTTATTAATGCTTTCTCCGAATGATTGTACAATCATATCTACATTTATTTTGTGTTCAGCTAATAGCTTAAATACTTTATATGTTTTTCCTATTTTATTTTCTAGTCCCATAACGGTAATTCTTGAAATGTTATCGTCTTTGGCTATTCCACTTATTTCAACATTTTCTAAGTTTTCTCTATTTCTAACTATGGTTCCTAAAGATTCTTCTAATCCAGTATCTTTTACAGCAATTGGAATATTATATTTTTTTCCAATTTCTACGCATCTATTATGAAGTACTTTTGCTCCCATGCTCGATAATTCTAGCATTTCATCATATGATATATTGTCTATCTTTTTGGCGTTCTCTGTGATTCTAGGGTCAGTTGTAAAGACTCCATCAACATCTGTATAAATATCGCATTTATCTGCTTTTAAGCTAGATGCAATTGCTACAGCTGTTGTATCAGAACCTCCCCTACCCAAAGTTGTTATTTCTCCGTTTTCATTAATGCCCTGAAAACCTGCGATAATAACAATATAACCTTTGTCAAATAAATCAATTATCTTTTGTGAATTAATTGATTTAATTCTTGCATTTCCAAAATTATTATCTGTAACTATTGGGATTTGCCAACCTGTTAATGATATGGCTTTATATCCCAAATTGTTAAGCATTATAGCTAATTTTGAAATTGTAATTTGTTCACCAGTTGAAACAAGAACATCATGCTCTCGTTTATTTGGGCTTTTGGTAATTTCTTTTTCTTCAGTTATTAGTCTATCAGTTGTTTTTCCTTGAGCTGAAACTATAACTGCAACATCATTTCCTTTCTCAAATTCTTTTGTAATATGACTGCAAACTTTTTTTAATTTTTCTGTAGTTGCGACAGAACTTCCTCCAAATTTTTGTACTATTATGCCCATAGCTTGGCACCTTCTTTAGAATAATATAAAAGCAAATTTAAGTCTAAATTTTGCTAATAGTAATTTAATATATTATATAAATAAATAACATATTACGTGATTATCTTATCACTTCTAAAATAAAATTTCAATAAATTATATGCTTTTTCTTTCCAGTTTTTCTCTAATTTTATTAAAAAAAAGCAGACATATGCTTTATCCTAATGTATAATCAGGTCTGAGGTCGTATGGAACATCACGTGTTTCTAACAGTTCTCTTTTGGATATATTTGCCATTTTCTGTATCTATTGTAGATTTCTCTATCTTAAGTCTAGGATGATATATGCCAGTAAATATACATACTTCAGGTTCAAGTGGTTTGCCATAATTTTCTTCTGCTAAAATCATAATTACACTCTCCTTCTATTTATTGAATTATTGACTGTTACAATTTTGTACTTATTGTCCCCTTTCTAAAAAGCTTTTTAATTTTAATGTTAAAAAATTCTTTAACATATTATAATAGGTTTCTTTTATACTGTATCAGCTTTACATTAATAATTCAATACCGAAAAATATACTTATTTACCTTGAAATTAATAATATTTTAAAATTATTTATATTGTAAGAAATCTTAGAAGCCAAATAAGTGAGGACTTATTAAAGTCCCCACTTACGCTTATTTTGAAATTAAATTTTTTAAAAAATGATATGTGCGAGGTGGTAAAACTTCTTTCGAAGAAATATACCTTGCAAAAGTTTCAGCAAAAAATTCCATACTGTTTGATGAGATATAATTATACTCGAACTCATTCCTACAGAAATTTTTAGCAAATTCCCTTTCATCATTAAAAATAAATAGAAAATCATCCCTTATGCTAGGCATTGAACAGTATTCATCCAAAACATGTCCAAATTCATGCAGTATTATCATTTGGAGATTTGTAGTTAAAACATTAATACTTACAGTATTACGGGTATAATTGTATGTTCCTTCGCAAGCATATTTTGGTTTTCTAAATATGTGTCCGGCTTTAAGTTTAATCTTCCCATTGTGTTGGAAAACAAATGAACGTAATAAATTTCTTGGTAACAAATTAATTGTGCCTATTACCATTTCAATTTTCTCATCAATTACCCCATCTCCTATTTCTAGATAACTAGGAATATTAATCATATGATGTGTGAAGATTTCTCCTGTATACCATTTGTATACGTATTCAGCTGTTTTCTTTGCTTTTTTCATTTTAGTACTTTTGCCCTTGGTTTTCAGAAAGTATTTAAAAAAATATTTGAATACGTTATCTTCTTCAAGCGATTTTACTAATTTTATTATCTCCTCCCTTTCTGAGGCAATTATGCTTTGAAAACTTTCTAAGCCTTTAGGAAAATAGCTCAAATATACATAACTGCTAATTGCATCATAAAAGTTTTCTTTAAAGTGTCTTAATTTAACATTTGCATTTAGCTCTATATCCTGTGGATAGTAACAAATATTAAAAGCTACTCTATCTCCATTTTCTGCATACACATGATTTTTTAGATAAATCTTCCACCAATTTTTCTTTGTCCTTCTTCTCCAGTGCTCTGGAATAGTGTCAAATAATTCAAAAAATTTTTCTAAAATTCTCCGATTAATATTCGGACCGATTACTACAATATCGGCATACTTTGGTAGATTTTCTAAGTTTTCAGGTGGTTTAAATTTTGTTCTAATATCACTTGCTTTCATTATAAGCCTCCTCCTTTAGTCTAAGATATCAATGATTTTTTTAAAGAAAGCATAACTTTTGGGAAGTTTTTTCTTTAATTCCTCCGGATCCAATAAATAAACTGCAAAAATAGTTGCAAAAAACTCAACAGAATTTGAAGTGGCGTAATAATAAGGTTGTTTTTTTAAACCTTTTTTCATTCTTGATAAATCTTTTGCGAGTTTCTTTTCTTCTAAATAAATATTAGAAAATTCGCCACTACAACTAAGAAGGTAATTTGGAATAATATTATCTAACAGATGACCAAATTCATGAAGTATTGTTTCTGCTATATCTACGGCTGTTTCTTTTATCAAAATTTCTTTTCCTTGCAATTTGCATCTTCCAGCAACATTCCAGTTATAAGAATCTATTTGATGCACAATACGTAATTTCCATGAATTATTTATAAATGTTCCTTTTAATTTTTTTGGAACAAGTTGAAAAGTTTCTTCCACTAATTTTCTTTGATCTTCTGTAAACAAAATCCCCTTTTCTACCTTTATGCAGGTTTGTTTAAAGGTGATTTCCTTAAGAAAAATTGTGCCATATGCCCATGATTTTACATAATCATATAAGACATCAATTTTTCTGTTCCAGCATGGATTTTTTCCAGATGTTTGAATAACAAAGGCTAACATCTCTGTAAAGATCTGTTCGTCATTTTCTGTTTCCCAGTCCATTTTGTAATAAAACTCAGTAATTTCATAATTATATTGTTCTTTAATCTTAAAAAAAGTTTTATTGTTTTCCAAAATGCCGGATGTGGTTAAAATGAATTGTGCAACTACTCTATACAATAATGTTCCAAATACTTTATTTGATACAGTTACATTAATCCATGTTTTCTTTTTAGAGCCATCTGTAATCAGTGCAATTTTTTTGCCTTCGATTTTTCCAAATGGCATTTCATCTGTCAAAATAAACTCCCATTTTAGTTGCTTACTCCGTTCTTTCCAAAAAGTCGGAATTTTGTCGTATTGTTCTATCATTGCTTCTCTTTTCTTGTCGTCTAGATATTCAGATTTTTTTAAGTCTAATGTCAATGCTCTTATATTCATAATAAACCTCCTGTTTTTAAATAAGCATTTTAAAAGTTCCTTCTTATATTATATAATTTTTGCAACATTATGTCAACGAATGCTTGCTTATATCATATATACTTTTGTTGTTTTAATTTATATTCGACTAATTTTTTTTGCTTTCAAAAGGAGGTTAAAAAATTTAATTTCACTTAACAATTAATTCAACTTTAGTTACCTGAATATTATTGAAAAGCTTTGGATTTTAGTCGAAATTTTTTTGAACTTTCAAAAAAATTAATGAGAGACCTTTTGGTCTCTCATTATATTATATAATAGGAAAGTCATTCTGACTTTTCTATTATATAAAAAATTGCACAGAAAATTTATAAAATAAATTTTCGCGCTCGAACAAATTTACTGAAAATTTCAATTTTATAGAAAAATATAAAGAGTAGAGTAAAAACTGAAAATTGAAAATTGAAAATTTTCAGTTTTGTTCTTTATTCATAATCAACAACATCAATCCACTTTGATAAAAATTCTCTTTCTTCATCTGTTGCTCTAGCCATTTGTGAAGCTGCAACAATTGGAATCCATCTTTGAATTAATCCTTTGCTTATTCCACTCTTTTCAGCAAACATATCAAGATATTTATTTGCTAAATCTTCTCTTTGTTCCATTGAGAAAAGTAAAAATGTTTTTGCTGAATCTGCTGCTGCATTTCCTTGAGTAACATGAGCCCAATCAATTACAAATGCTGTTCCATCTTCTTTTATAATAACATTACTTGGATTATAATCTCCATGGCAAACTTTATTATGATTTTCCATTCCATCTAATCTTTGTAATAATTCATATTTTGCATTATCATGTATTGAATCTGTTTGATTAATTTTTCTTGTATATTTTTCTTTTATTCTATTTAATAATGGAACTGTATGGTTTAATATATTAAGTTGAACATCAATAAATAAATTCATATATTCATCTAATTTTTCTGGATGTTGTTCCATTAATTTATCAAGAGGTGTTCCTTCAATGTGTTCTGAAACTAAAGCCCATCTATTATCAATTTTACTTACTTCAAGTAGTTTAGGAATATTAAGGTCTGTTCCTTCTTCAACTCTCGCTTGATTTAATGCTTCGTTAAGAATATCAGCTTTTGAATAATTCTCAATAAATAATTTTATTGTTTTGTCTCCATCTTTATATACTGTTTTAGTTTTTCTTTCCATAATTGGGTTATCTAAATTCAAATACATTATTGTTCACCTCCATAATATGCTTTTAAATACATATCTTTAATTTCGCTAATAAGTGGTAATCTTGGGTTAGCTCCTGTACATTGATCATCAAATGCTTGTTCTGACATTTCATCTAATTTCTC
>CAKPDW010000019.1 GCA_934149115.1 uncultured Clostridia bacterium | reverse complement strand
GGAATGTAAAAGCTCATGTGCCTTGCAAAATAATAAAACTTATTTGAAAGTGGTTATGAAAATATTTTATTTGAAAGTTGGTATTAAAACAAAGATGGTTGTCTATGGTTTGAATTAAAAAGAAGGAGGAATTGATATGGTTGAATCAATGGAAGAAATCGTTAATTTATGTAAGGCAAGAGGTTATGTTTATGCAGGTTCTGAAATTTATGGTGGACTTGCTAATACTTGGGATTATGGTCCTTTGGGGGTAGAGTTTAAGAATAATATTAAGGATGCTTGGAGAAAGAAGTTTGTTCAGGAATCTCCTTATAATGTTGGTTTGGATGCTGCTATTCTTATGAATCCTCAAACTTGGGTTGCTTCTGGTCATGTTGGTGGTTTTTCAGATCCGCTTATTGATTGTAAGGAGTGTAAAACAAGACATAGGGCTGATAAATTAATTGAGGAATGGGCTCATGAACAAGGTAAGGATATGATTGCTGATGGAATGTCTGATGAAGAATTAATTAATTTTATAAATGATAATAAGATTCCTTGTCCTGATTGTGGTAAAACTAATTTTACTGATATTAGAAAATTTAATTTAATGTTTAAGACTTTCCAAGGGGTTACTGAGGATGCTAAGGCTGAAATTTATTTGAGACCTGAAACTGCTCAAGGTATTTTTGTTAATTTTAAAAATGTACTTCGTACTACAAGAAGAAAAATGCCTATGGGTATTGCTCAGATAGGTAAATCTTTTAGAAATGAAATTACTCCTGGTAATTTTACTTTTAGAACTAGAGAATTTGAGCAAATGGAACTTGAATTTTTCTGTAAACCAGGTTCTGATTTAGAGTGGCATGCTTATTGGAAAGAATTTTGTGAGAACTGGTTAATTAGTTTAGGTATGAAAAAAGAAAATATTAGACTTAGAGATCATTCTCCAGAAGAATTGTCTCATTATAGTAATGCTACTACTGATATTGAATTTTTATTCCCATTTGGTTGGGGAGAACTTTGGGGTATTGCTGATAGAACTGATTTTGATTTGAAACAACACATGGAACATTCAAAACAAGATTTATCTTATTTGGATCAAGAATCAGGAGAAAAATATATACCTTATTGTATTGAACCTTCATTAGGTGCTGATAGGGTTGCTCTTGCTTTCTTATGTAATAGTTATGAAAAAGAGGAAGTTGGAGAAGGTGATGTAAGAACTGTATTAAAATTACATCCTGCATTGGCTCCATATAAAGTTGCTGTATTGCCTTTATCTAAAAAATTAAGTGAAAAGGCTCATGATGTTTATTCAAAATTGGCTAAATCATTTATGTGTGATTATGATGAAGCTGGAAGTATTGGTAAGAGATATAGGAGAGAAGATGAGATTGGAACACCATATTGTGTAACTGTTGATTTTGATACATTAGAAGATGAAAGTGTTACAATTAGAGATAGAGATACAATGGAACAAGTTAGAGTTAAGATTGATGAACTTGAAGCTTGGATTGCTGAAAAAGTTAAATTTTAATAAAATGATAAAGGAGACAACTGATGAGTTGCCTCCTTTTTGCAATACTAGAACAATGTAAAATTTGTTTTAGTATGTATGCTAAATTTTTTTTATGCGAAAAGGTTCGCAATTTCTGCACTGGCTTTTGGGGTTAAGACTAAATGATTTACTAATCGTTTGCCTTTGCCACCCCGGAAAGGTGAAGCACTATATACTACAATGTTTCCTTTTTTGTACTCCTCAGTATCTTTTAAATACACGATTTGTGTTTTGGGATACTGATAGATGAGAAATTTTTCCGGTTCCATAGTGTCTGCTTTAAAAGTGATAGCTTCAACATGATCTACTGTAAGATGACTGCTGTTGTTCGCTTTTTCATTAAGTAGTTGCAGTGTAAAGGTGTTTTTGAAATCCTCGGAATAAAAACCTAAGAATGGTTTAAAACCGTTTACATGAATCTCAAACTTGTTGTTTGTTTTTTTCAAAATCCGGAGTTTACCTGGTAAGTTCATTTTTGTAAAAATACGAGGTAAGTTTTCGTGTAATAATAATGTTTTGTCCATAATAGAACCTCCTTTAAAAGTGCATATATATAATGTAACAAAAAGAGTATATCATATTATGTAAATTATTTCAATACAGAATTAGAACTGGTATTGTAAATTTGTTGGAAATGAGGTATAATATAGAATATTTATGTGTGAGAGGTTTTGATAAATGTTATTAAATAATGAAAAACGATGGTGACTTTTATTTAATTTAGAATATAATGATTAAATAAAGGAGAGTATTGATATGAATAAAAAACAAATAATGTTAACAGGAGATAGACCTACTGGTAGACTACATATTGGTCACTATTTAGGTTCTTTAAAAAATAGAGTAAAAATGCAGGATGAGTTTGATGAATGTTATATTCTAGTAGCTGATGTTCAGGCTTTGACTGATAATTTTAATAATCCAGAAAAGGTTAGAAAAAACGTAAGAGAAGTTGTTATGGATTACTTGTCTGTTGGAATTGATCCTAAAAAGGCGACAATTTATTTACAATCAATGATTCCTGAGGTTGCTGAACTTACAGTGTATTATTCTAATCTAGTTACAATTGCTAGATTAGAGAGAAATCCTACTGTTAAGACAGAGATTGCTCAAAAGAGAGATGTTTTTGGTGAAAGTGTTACATATGGATTCTTAGGGTATCCAGTTAGCCAAGCTGCTGATATTACTGCTTTTGATGCTACAATTGTTCCAGCAGGAGAAGACCAAGAACCATTAATTGAACAATGTAGAGAAATAGTTCGTAAATTTAATAATATTTATGGTGATGTTTTAAGAGAACCTGAAATTCGTTTATCTGAAAATAAGAGAATTAAAGGATTAGACGGAAATGAGAAAATGGGTAAATCTTTAGGAAATGCTATTTATCTTTCTGATACAGAAGAAGTTGTAAATAAAAAAGTAATGAATGCTGTTACTGATCCAAATAGGATTAGAAAAGACGATAAAGGAAATCCTGATATATGTATGGTTGCTTATTATCATAATTTATTTACTGATAAAGCAGAGTGTGAAAAGATTTGTGCAGAATGTAGAGCTGGTCAAAGAGGATGTGTTGCTTGTAAGAAACAGCTTGCACAAAATATTAATAATACATTAAATCCTATTAGAGAAAAGCGTGCTTATTATGAGGAACATCCAGAAGAAGTTGATAAGATTTTAATTGAAGGAACTAAAAAGGCTAGAGCTAAAGCACAAGAGACAATGAAAAAAGTTAAAAAAGCTATGAAATTAGATTATTTTGAGGAGTTGTAATTTATAATGTTTGTTGATTATACAAAAATAATAATTAAATCAGGTGATGGAGGAAATGGAGCTGTTTCTTTTAGACGTGAGAAGTATGTTGCTGCTGGTGGCCCAGATGGTGGAGATGGTGGAAAAGGTGGCGATATTTATTTCGTTGTTGATCCTGATAGTAATACTTTAATTGATTTTAGATATAATAGAAAATTTAAAGCAAAAAATGGAGAAAATGGAAGTGGTGCTCATAAGTATGGAAAAAGTGGAGAAGATTTGTATATTAAAGTTCCAAAGGGCACTGTTGTAAAAGATGCTGAAACAGGAAAACTTATTGCTGATTTATCAGAAGATGGAGAAAAGAAATTAATTTTACGTGGTGGTAAAGGAGGAAAAGGAAATTCTCATTTTGCGACTGCGACTAGACAAGTACCAAGATTTGCTCAGGATGGAGAAAAAGGAATTGAGAAAGAAGTTATCCTTGAACTTAAATCATTAGCTGATGTTGGTTTGATAGGATTTCCGAATGTTGGTAAGTCAACACTTCTTTCAAGAGTAACTGCTGCTACTCCTAAAATTGCAAATTATCATTTTACTACTATTCATCCAAACTTAGGTGTTGTAAAAACTGAATATGGTGATAGTTTTGTAATTGCTGATATTCCTGGTGTTATAGAAGGAGCAAGTGCTGGAGTAGGATTAGGTATACAATTTTTACGTCATATTGAAAGGACTAGATTATTGCTTCATCTTATAGATTGTTCTGGAAGTGAGGGCAGAGATCCTGTTGATGATTTTGAAATTATTAATAAAGAACTTAAAAATTATAGTGAGAAATTAAGTAAAAGAAAACAGATTATTGTTGCAAGTAAAATTGATGTTATGCAAGATGATACTGGTTATAAAAAGCTTGAAAAGATGGCAAAAGAGAAAGGACTAGAAATATTTAAAATTTCTGCTGTAACTGGAGAAGGAATAAAAGAACTATTTGCACGTGTTTCAGAGATATTAAAAACTTTACCAAAAGAAGATTTAATTGATGTTGAAGATAAGAAGATTTATACTTTGAAAGAAGATGAAAAGCAGTTTAATGTTACAGTTGAGAAGGGTGAATATATTGTAACTGGTCCAGCAATTGAGAGACTTATGGGAAGAATAAATATTGGTGATAATGAGTCAATGGCATATTTTGAAAAAAACTTGGCTGAACTTGGTATTAATGATGAGCTTAGAAAAAAAGGAATAAAAGAAGGAGATACTGTTAAATTCTTAGAATGGGAATTTGAGTGGTTTGATTATTAATATTCAAAAAATCCTTGAACAATATAAAAGTTGTTCAAGGATTTTTTTCTGTAAAAACTAAGGAAGAAAATAAAAGTGGTGGTAAAATAAATAACATTTTTTATTCATCTTCTTGATTAATATTTAAACTTGTTTTAACTAATTTAACTACTTTGAAGAAAGCTGTTTTTATAGTAGTTGCGATTGTACCAAAGAAACTTGTTACTTTTTCAAGTGTTGTTGTTTCTGTTGTTACTAATGATTTTTCATCTATATTTTCAAGTATTTGTGGTGCTTCTTGAACAGGAGTTGTAGCAGTTTGTTCAGCTTCTTCATTTTTTTCATAGAAGTTTTTAACTGTATCGTTAGTATTTTCTTCTAAGATAGAGAAGGCTGATTTTGCAACTTCTTCTGTTGTTTCAGTTTTTATTATAGATTCAGAAACTATTTTTTCATTTTCATTATTAAGGTTAATTTGTTTTATTAATGTATTGTCTGGTATTGATTTTTTATTTGTGTTTTCAAGGTCAACAGTTTTGTATAATTCAAAGCTATTTGAATTAACAACTTCTGTTTCAAAAAGTTTTTCTTTTGGACTTTCAACTGTTTCTTGAGTTTCTGGTTCGATATCAACCACTGTACTTGAATCTTTTATTGGTTTAAAAGATAGAACATTTTTGCTTTCTTTAATAGGTAATATGTAATTTTGGTGATTGTTATTATCCCAATTTCCACTGTTATCATGAAAACAGAACTCTAATGTACCAGTAGATTCTACATTTACAGTTGCTAAATATCCGAATGTAGAAGGTTTCATTTTTATTTCTGATTTGTTGTCCCAATTTTTTCCATAGCCATATGCAAGATAAAGATCTTTTGTTAAATTATTTAAGAAAAGGTAACCTTTGTATAGTACAACAAAATCTTCATCTTCATAAATTTCATCTTTATTAATATAAATATCTTTTGTAAAATCCATTTTTTTCTCCTAAATACTTTATTTACTAAAATTATAATATTTAAAAAAAGCTTTTTCAACAAAATTCTACATAAAAAATATTATATTTTGATTACATTTTTACAAATAAATAACAAAACTATAACAAAAATTACAAACAAAAAACAAAACTTTTGTTTGACAAACAAAAAGATATGTGATATTATTTGACTGAAAAACAAAGTAGGAGTGATGAAATTGAAGAAAAAAGATCCAAATGCACTAAATAAAAGAGAAAAAGCTATACTTAGATTTATTGAAAAACAAATAAAAGTAAAAGGTTATCCACCTTCTGTTAGAGAAATAGGAAAAGCAGTTGATTTAAAGTCAACTGCAACAGTTCATGGATACTTAAATCAATTAGAACAAAAAGGCTATATTAAAAAAGAACAACAAAAAGGTAGAACTTTGAAATTATTAAAAGGAGGAGATTTAGAAAATCAAGAAACGTTTACTCCTGGAAATAAAGAAGTTTATACTGAAAAAGAACTTGTAGAAGTTCCTGTAATTGGAAAAATTACTGCAGGTGCTCCAATATTAGCTGTAGAGAATGTTACAGATACTTTCCCAATTCCAATTGACTTTGTTGGAAACTCAGAAAGCTTTATGCTTACTGTTAGAGGAGAAAGTATGATTGAAGCTGGAATTCTTGATGGAGATTACATATTAGTAAAAAAACAAAATACAGCTATGAATGGAGAAATTGTTGTAGCATTAATTGATGATGAAGCAACAGTAAAAACGTTTTATAAAGAAAATGGGCATATAAGATTACAACCAGAAAATTCTACAATGGATCCAATTATTGTTCCTGATTGTAGAATCTTGGGAAAAGTAGCTGGTGTATTCAGAAAAATGTAATTTTAAAAGAACAAATCTGAAAATTTTCAATTTTCAGTCTTTACTCTACTCTTTATATTTTTCTATAAAATTGAAATTTTCAGTAAATTTGTTCGAGCGCGAAAATTTATTTTATAAATTTTCTGTGCAATTATTTATATAATAGAAAAGTCAGCATTACTTTTCTATTATATAAAAAAATGTCACTAATGTGGGGGATTAGTTTTGAATCGTTTTACCATTAGTGACATTTTCGTTTTATTTAATTTCTACTACTGTGACTCCCATTTCACCTTCACCATAAGAACCATATCTATAACCTTTTACATGAGGATGACTTTTTAGATATTTTTGAATTCCTTTTCCTAAAATTCCTGTACCTTTTCCATGAACAATCCTTACAAATTCTAATTTTGATAGGGAAGCTTCATCTAAAAATTTGTCTACTAGGAAAGTTGCTTCTTCTATATTCATACCAATTACATTTAATTCAGTTCTTACTTTTTTAGGAGTAAAATTTGTATTCTTTTTAGTAAGTATTTCTTTTTTATTTTCTTCTTTTTTTGCAGTTGTTACATCTGATATAGTTAATGTTGTTTTTATATTATCTATTTGTATGTTAAATTTTTTAGATTGATTTGGATAACTTAATATCGTACCATTTTTATTGAATTTTGGTATATATACTACTGTTCCAGGTTGTATGTCAGATTCATTTAATTCAGGTATTTGTTGTTTTGCTTTTCCAGTGGTTTGATTTATTTCATGTAATTTTGATGTTAGTTTATTTCTCAATTTATTTAGATTTTTAGAATTATTTGTTTCAGATTCCATTTCTTTTATTATGCTATTTGCTTCTTGTTTTGCGTCTAGTAGTATTTCGCGAGCTTCTTGTTTGGCTTTTTGCATATATTCTTTTTTATGTGTGTTTAAATCTTTTGTTTCATTTTCTAGTTGCTTTTTTAATCTTTCTATTTCTGTTGAATATAATAATGTTTTTTCTTTTTCTGCTTCTATTAAAGCTTTTGAATCATAAATTTCTTTTAGTAAATCTTCTGTTTTGGCTGTATCTGAATTAATTAGTTTTTTTGCATTTTCTAATATTTCAGGCTTTAAACCTAGTTTTTGACTAATTGCAAATGCATTACTTTTACCAGGGACACCAATTAATAAACGGTATGTAGGTGATAAAGTTTCTATATTAAATTCACAACTAGCATTTTCAACTCCTGGTGTTAATAATGCATATTCTTTAAGTTCATGATAGTGGGTAGTTGCTAAAACTGTAATATTATGTTCTTTTAAATATTCAAGTATACTTAATGCTAAGCTAGCTCCTTCAATTGGATCTGTTCCAGAACCTAATTCATCAACTAAAACTAAACTGTCTGAAGTTGCTTCATTTAATATGTTTATGATATGAGTCATGTGTGATGAAAAAGTACTTAATGATTCAAGAATACTTTGTTCATCTCCAATATCTGCATAGATATTATCAAAGATATAGATTGAACTTTCCTCAGATGCTGGGATATGTAGTCCACTTTGTGCCATAGCAGTTAGTAAACCGACTGTTTTTAAGGTTACTGTTTTTCCTCCTGTATTTGGTCCTGTAATTAGTAAAGTAGAAAAGTTTTTACCTATTTCTAGAGTTATTGGAACAGCTGTGTTTATATCTAATAGTGGATGTTTAGCATTTTTTAAATGTATGATTTTATTATCGTTTATTTTTGGACAATTACAATTCATGGATTTTGAATATTTAGCTTTTGCAAATATAAAATCAAGTATTGTAAGTAAATTAAAGTTATTTTCTAATTCTTCTGTAATATCAAAAAATAAAGAAGATAAGATTTGTAATATTTTTTCGATTTCTATATTTTCTTCATTTTTTAATTCAGATAATTGATTGTTTAAATTAAATACTGACATAGGTTCAATAAATACAGTTGAACCAGTGCTTGAAGTGTCATGAATCAGTCCTTTTATTTCTGATTGATATTCAGCTTTTACAGGTACTACAAATCTATTTTGTCTAATTGTAATTATTGATTCTTGTAAATATTTTGAGTTTAAAATAGATTGTAATTTATTTTTAATTTCTCTTTGAGTATTTTTTATTTGTTGTCTAATTTTGTATAGTGTATTAGAAGCTCTATCATCTAATGTGTTTTCATCTATTATTGAAGTAAATATTTTTTCTTCAATAGAGGGATTTGTGTAAAGATTATTAAAATAATTTGTTAATATATTTGTTTGATTTAATTCTTTATCAAAATAATAATTTTTGACTGATTTGCTTGTTTTTAAAAGTGTGGCTAATTCTAATATAGATTTTATTGATAGAAAATTATGTTTTTTTAGATTTAATATATGTGTTGTGATTTCACCTAATTGTTCTAGAGGTAAATTTCCTTTTCTATATATTAATGAAACTGCTTCGGTTGTTTCTGTTAATGTTCTTTCTACTGTTTTGGGTTCAGTAGAAGGAGTTAAATTTAAGCACATTTTTTTTGCACTTTCATTTGTTGCAAATTCTGATAATATATTTTTAATTTTATTAAATTCTATTTTTTCTAAGTAAATTGATTGCATTTTCGAATCCTTTCTATATGTAGTTTTGGTAGAGATATTATCTCATAAAAAAGGTTAATATTCAATTCAAAAAACAATTTTTCCTGAAAATGGAATATTTTTTTGAAAAAGTTGCAAAATAAATTTTAATGGGCGTAATATAGGGTATAACAAGAGTTGATAGATTATTGAAAAAATAATAAACAAAAAAATGTGTAAAATAATTGAAATTTATATCAAAGTGTAATATAATCGTAACAGCTTTGTAAAGAATATGTAAATGAGAAAGGAAGATTCTGATGTTTGGACAAGATATAGGAATAGATTTAGGAACTGCTACAGTGATAGCGTATGTAAAAGGAAAAGGGATTGTGCTTAGAGAGCCTTCAGTAGTAGCTGTAAATAATACTTCTGGAGAGGTTTTAGCTGTTGGACATGAAGCTAGAAGAATGCTTGGTAGAACACCAGGAAACATAGTTGCTACAAGACCTTTGAGAGACGGAGTTATTTCAGATTATACTGTTACAGAAAAAATGCTTAAATATTTTATAAATAAAATAGGTGGAAAATTTTTATTTGCACCAAGAATTATGATTTGTATACCTTCTCAAGTTACAGAGGTTGAGAAAAAAGCTGTTATTGATGCTGCTTCGAATGCTGGAGCAAGAAAAGTGTATTTAATTGAAGAACCGATAGCTGCTGCTATTGGTGCAGGAATAGATATTTCAAAACCTTGTGGAAATATGATTGTAGATATAGGTGGTGGAACTACTGATATTGCTGTAATTTCACTTGGAGGTTCAGTTGTTAGTACATCTATAAAGGTTGCTGGAGATAAATTTGATGAAGCAATTGTTAGATTTATAAAAAGAAAATATAATGTCATGATAGGTGAGAGGACAGCAGAAGATTTGAAAGTAAATGTAGGTTGTGTATATCCAAAAATCCAAGATGTTGAAATGGATATTAGAGGAAGGGATTTGATAACTGGTCTTCCAAAAACTTTGACTGTACATTCTAGCGAAATGATGGAAGCACTTGAAGAACCTGTTAATATGATTGTTGATGCTGTACATGCTGTATTAGAAAAAACTCCTCCAGAGTTGTCAGCAGATATTAGTGATAGAGGAATTTATATGACAGGTGGAGGATGTTTAATTGATGGTTTAGATAAATTATTACAAGAAAAAACAGGAATTAATGTAATGATTGCAGAAGATGCAGTTTCATGTGTCGCGTTAGGAACAGGAAAAGCATTAGATAATTTAGATAATTTAGATAGAAAATAAAATTGTGTGGAACTCAAGTTATTAGACTCATGTTTGATAATTTGAGTTTATTTATATAATAGGAAAGTCATGCTGACTTTTCTATTATATAAAAAATTGCACAGAAAATTTATAAAATAAATTTTCGCGCTCGAACAAATTTACTGAAGATTTCAATTTTATAGAAAAATATAAAGAGTAGAGTAAAGACTGAAAATTGAAAAATTTCAGATTTGTTCTATAATTAGAAAGTTAGGTGTAGTATGAGTTACGAAGAAAATAAAGAGAAAAAGAAGGTAGCATTCTTTACTTTGCGGTTGTAAGGTAAATCAGTACGAAACAAATGGAATGGCACAGAAACTGATGCCAAAATATGAAATTGTTAATCAAAATGATGTTGCAGATATATATATTATAAATACTTGTAGTGTTACCAATATGTCTGATAGAAAGTCTAGACAAATGATAAGGAGAGCTAAAGAAAAAAATAAAGATGCTTTTATTATTGTTGTTGGGTGCTACGCAGAAGTTGCTAAAGATGAAATTGAAAAAATTGATGAAGTAGATTTAGTGTTAGGAAATCATCAAAAAGCTAATATTGATAAATATATTGAAGCTTTTTTTGATGGTAAAAATTTAGAGGATAATGTAATCGAAAATTATTTTTATGATTTTGGTTCAATTACATATACAGAAAAAGTTAGAGCTGTTATTAAAGTTCAAGATGGATGTAATAATTTTTGTACATATTGTATTATTCCATATGCTAGAGGTAGAATTTGCAGTAGAAAACCTGAAAGTGTAATTGAAGAAATTACTAAAATAGCTGATGAGGGAATAAAAGAAGTTGTAATTACTGGTATACAAGTTTCAGCATATGGCAAAGATTTTGATAATGATTATAGATTAATAGATTTATTGGAAGAAATTAATAAAATAGATGGAATTGAGAGAATTCGTCTAGGTTCAATAGAGCCTTTGATGATTACTGATGAGTTTTGTAATCGAGTATCAAAACTAGATAAAATGTGTCATCATTTTCATTTGTCTTTACAGAGTGGGTGTGATAAAACTTTGAAAGAAATGAATAGAAAGTATACAACTAAGCAGTTTAAAGATGTTGTAAGAAGATTAAGAAATTTATATGATGATGTTATACTAACTACTGATATTATTGTAGGATTCCCAAATGAGAGTGATGAAGATTTTGAAACTACATATAAATTTTTAGATGAGATTAAATTTTATAAAATGCACGTTTTTAAGTATTCTCAGAGAAAAGGTACTGTAGCTGAAAAGATGAAAAATCAAGTTCCTGCTGAAATTAAAGATAAGAGAAGTAAGAGATTAATCCAATTATCTGATAAAAATGAATCAGAATATTTAAAAGAATACATCGGGAAAGTTGTAAAAGTTTTAATTGAGGAAAAAGATGGAGATTATATTAAGGGACATACTGAAAATTATATTATGGTAAAAACAAAATCAGTTAAAGATTTGGCTAATGAATTTGTTGATGTAGCAGTTAATAATGTCGAAAAAGATTGCTTAATCGGAGATATGAAATAAAAATGTAATTAAAGTGTAATACAAACGAGAACGAAAATCTATTGAATATTTATTTTTTTTATTGTATAAATTATTCTAGAATGGATTAGTTTTACTAAGGAGGAAAATATGGGAAATATAAATTTTGGAAAAGAGAATGGTAATATTCAAGAAGGTGCACAAGGTGGGTATCAAGGTGGTTATCAAGGAGAGCATCAAGAAGGATATCAAGGTAATTTCCAAGGAACTGGAGAAACAACTTTTAATGGAGGAATGCCTGAAGAAAAAGCTGGTTCAATAGCTGGTGTTTTGGAACAACCTCAAGGTTATGTAGGAGGTTTTATTGGTAATTATGGAAATACACAAGAACAACAACAAGCTGATTCTTATGTAGGTGGTTTTATTTCTCAAAATCAACAAGTACAAGGTGTTGGATACCAAGAAGGTACTGTAACTGAATTTGATGAGAAAAAATTACCAGTAAAACGTGGTTTTTGGTCAAAATTTAAAGCTTTATTATTTAAGCAAATTGATTTAACACAAGAAATAAGAGTGGAACTTTCTACTAAAGAAGAAAAAGTTTTAAATGAAGTACATGATTTCTTATTTCAAGAGATGTCATTTAAAGGATTTATGGATATTTTAAAAATAGGAAATGATAAAAAATAAGATATTAAATGGGGCATAGAGATATGCTCTTTTTTCTTTGTAAAAAAGAAACTTTAATGTTTAAATATGAGTTATATGGGAAAAATACAATAAACTATTGCATTTGTGCATTTTTTGATATAGAATATGCATGGTTGAGTATGACCAAAATTAGTGATTTAAAAATCAAAGGAGGATTTTATATGTCAGTTAAAGTAGCTATTAATGGATTCGGCCGTATAGGACGTCTTGCATTTAGACAAATGTTTGGAGCGGAGGGATATGAAATCGTTGCTATTAACGATTTAACAAGTCCAGTTATGTTAGCTCATTTATTAAAATATGATTCTGCTCAAAAAAGATATGATAAAGCAGATACAGTAGTAGCAGGAGAAGACTCTATTACTGTTGACGGAAAAACAATAAAAATATATGCAGAGAAAGATGCAGCAAATTTACCTTGGGGTGAAATTGGAGTTGATGTTGTTTTAGAGTGTACAGGTTTCTATACATCTAAAGAAAAAGCTTCAGCTCATATAGCTGCAGGTGCTAAAAAAGTTGTTATTTCTGCACCAGCTGGTAAAGATTTACCAACTATAGTATATGGTGTTAATGAAGGTACATTAACAGCAGATGATAAAATTATTTCAGCTGCTTCTTGTACAACAAACTGCTTAGCTCCAATGGCTAAAGCATTAAATGATTATGCACCAATTCAAACAGGTATCATGACAACAGTTCATGCTTACACTGGTGATCAAATGGTATTAGATGGACCACACAGAAAAGGTGATTTAAGAAGAGCTAGAGCAGCTGCTGTAAATATTGTTCCTAACTCAACAGGTGCAGCAAAAGCTATAGGATTAGTTATTCCAGAATTAAACGGGAAATTAATTGGTTCAGCTCAAAGAGTTCCAGTTCCAACAGGTTCTACAACTATATTAATAGCAACTGTTAAAGGAAATGATATAACTCCAGAAGGAATAAATGCAGCAATGAAAGCTGCTTCAAGTGAATCTTATGGATACACAGAAGAACCATTAGTTTCTTCAGATATTATAGGAATTACTTATGGATCATTATTTGATGCAACTCAAACAATGGTTACAAAAGTTGAAGATGGTTTATATCAAGTTCAAGTTGTTGCTTGGTATGATAATGAAAATTCTTACACAAGCCAAATGGTAAGAACAATTAAATATTTTGCTGAATTAGGTGAATAATTAGAAAATATTTATTAATAAAATTTATGTTTATAGGGACCGCTTGAGGTCCCTATAAGAAAATATTAGACATATATATTTAGAAGGGAATGAAAACAAGAATGAATAAAAAAACTGTTAGAGACATAGATATTAAAGGTAAAAAAGTTTTAGTTAGATGTGATTTTAATGTTCCATATGATTCAAATAGAGTAATCACAGATAATAGAAGAATTGTAGCAGCATTACCTACTATAAAATATTTACTAGAAAATGATTGTAAAATTATTTTATGTTCTCACTTAGGAAGACCAAAGGGAGAAGTAAAACCTGAATTTTCACTTGATATAGTTGCTAAAGAATTATCTAGATTATTAGGTAAAGAAGTAAAATTAGCTTCTGATGTTGTTGGTGAATCAGCTCAAAAATTAACTTCAGAAATGAAGAATGGTGAAGTTGTTTTACTTGAAAATGTTAGATTTGAACCAGGTGAAGAGAAAAATGATCCTGAATTATCTAAGAAATTTGCAAGTTTAGCAGAAGTGTTTGTAAATGATGCTTTTGGTACAGCCCACAGAGCTCATAGTTCAACAACTGGTGTTGCTGATTATTTACCAGCTGTATCAGGCTTCTTAATTGAAAAAGAATTAAAATTCTTAGGTGATGCTTTAGAGAATCCAGAAAGACCATTTATGGCAATTTTAGGTGGAAAGAAAGTTTCTGATAAAATTGGTGTTATTGAAGCTTTACTTGAAAAAGTTGATGTATTAATGATTGGTGGAGCTATGGCATACACATTCTTTAAATCAATGGGATATAATGTTGGAAATTCAATTTGTGAATTAGATAAGTTAGATTTAGCTAAGGAACTTATGGAAAAAGCTAAAGCAAAAGGAGTAAAATTAATGTTACCCGTTGATACAAAAATTGGTAAAGATTTTGCTCCAGATACAGAAAGTAAAATTGTAAAATATACAGAAATTCCAGATGGTTGGGAAGGATTTGATATCGGCCCTGCTACTATTGAACAATATAGTGAAGAATTAAAGAAAGCAAAGACTGTTGTTTGGAATGGACCTTTAGGTTTATTTGAATTTGAACAGTTTGCTATTGGAACTAATTCTATAGCTAAAACATTAGCTGATGTTGATGCTGTTAAGATTATTGGTGGTGGTGATTCAGCTGCTGCTGTTGAAAAAGCAGGATTAGCAGATAAATTTACTCATATTTCTACTGGTGGAGGTGCCTCTCTTGAATTCTTAGAAGGTAAAAAATTACCAGGAATAGAAGCTTTGCAAGATAAATAGAGAAAGAGAAGAAAGTATGAAAAAAATAGTAATTGTATTGATTATCGCTATATTAATTGTAGCAAGTGTAGTTGGAGTTTCATTTTACAATGGAAAAAAGAAAGAAAAAAATACAAATGGTAATAATCAGATAGCTCAAACTGAGCAATATTATGGAAATAGAGGAAATATTTCACAAGCTGAGAAAATAAAATTCTTATCAAAAGATGATGAATATTTAATTGGTATGATGGGATTACCTGTTTCAAATAATGTAACTGAATTTTCAAATGAGAATATGATTAAATTTGCATTAAATATTGCAGTTGAAAGATATTCTAATATACTTACAGAGAAAAAAGATAAAAACGGTGTTAGTTATTTAGTACCAAAAGAGGTTATTAATGCAATAACTGATGAATATTTTGATATAAAAGAGGTTACTTTTGATGCAAATAATAGTGAATATTATTCAAAAGCAAATAAGGCCTTTTTGTATGGAATAAATATTGAGAAAACTCTTTATTATTATCCTGTTGATATGCAAACAAATGGTGATAATAAAGAAATAATTGTTGATGCTATTTTTGTTAAAGATAATCAAAATGATTCAGAAATAGAAAGCGCAAAATATGAAGGAAAATATCAAAAAGAAGATGTTGATAATACTGTTAAATTCATTTTTAATAAAAGTGGAAAATTAGTTTCTTATCAATATCAATAATTAATGATAAAAGAAAGAAGGCGATAGTATGAGAAGAAAGGTAATTGCAGGAAATTGGAAAATGAATATGTTACCAAATGAAGCAATTGATTATATTACATCATTTTCTAAATTGGTAAAGGATACAGATAATGAAGTTATTTTATGTGTTCCTTATACAGATTTATTTTATGCATTGATGCATGTTCAAGATACTAATATTAAGATTGGTGCACAAAATATGCATTATGCTGAAAAGGGTGCTTATACTGGAGAAGTATCTGGAAAAATGTTAAAGGTTATTGGAGTAGAATACGTTATAATTGGACACTCAGAAAGAAGACAGTATTTTAATGAGACTGATGAATCAGTTAATAAAAAAATAAAATCTGCTTTTGAAAATGAATTAAAACCAATTGTATGTGTAGGTGAAACATTAGAACAAAGAGAAGAAGGTTTAACAGAAAAAATAATAACTGATCAAGTAAGACTTGCTTTAGATGGATTGACTAATGAACAAGTAAAAAATGTTATTGTTGCATATGAACCAATTTGGGCTATTGGAACAGGTAAAACAGCTACTTCAGAAGATGCTAATAATTCTATTAAAGCAATAAGAGCAGAAATTAGAAAAATATATGGTGATGATGTTGCTGAAGCTGTTATTATTCAATATGGTGGAAGTGTAAAATCATCTAATGCCAAAGAATTATTTGAAACTTCTGATATTGATGGTGGCTTAGTTGGTGGAGCAAGTTTAGTTCCAGAAGAATTTGCAAAAATAGTTAATTATAATAAATAATAGAGGATGGGAAAAGAAATGGATAAAAAAACTACAATGCTTATGATATTAGATGGGTTTGGAATCAATGAAAAAGATGAAGGAAATGCTGTAAAAATGGCTAATATTCCTAATATTAAGAGAATCATGAAGCAATACCCAAATACAATTTTGCATACTAGTGGATTAGATGTTGGACTTCCTGAAGGACAAATGGGAAATTCAGAGGTAGGACATACAAATATTGGTGCTGGTAGAATTGTGTATCAAGAGCTAACTAGAATAACAAAATCAATTGAAAGTGGAGACTTTTTCAGTATTCCTGAATTAGTATCTGCAATTGAAAATTGTAAAAAGAATCATTCTAAATTGCATATAATGGGACTACTTTCAGATGGAGGTGTTCATAGTCATCAACGTCATTTATTTGCTTTATTAGAACTTGCAAAGAGAAAAGATTTTGAAGATGTATATGTTCATTGCTTTTTAGATGGTAGAGATACTCCACCTGCTTCTGCAGAAGGTTATCTTGTTGAACTAGAAAATAAAATGGCTGAAAAAGGTGTTGGTAAAATTGCTACAATAATGGGTAGATTTTATGCAATGGACAGAGATAAAAGATGGAATAGAATAGAAAAAGCTTATGACGCTATGGTAAAAGGTGAAGGTGAAAAAGCAATTTCTGTTGCATCTGCAATTGAAAATTCATATCAAAAAGAAGTTTTTGATGAATTTGTTGTTCCAACTGTTATTTGCAATAATGATAAACCAGTTGCAAAAATTGAGGAAAATGATTCCGTTATTTTCTTTAATTTTAGACCTGATAGAGCTAGAGAAATTACAAGAGCAATCGTTGATGAGAACTTTGATGGATTTGAAAGAGAATATTTCAAAACATATTTTGTTACTTTTACAAATTATGATGAAACAATAACTAATGTTTCTGTTGCTTTTAAAAAGGATGAAATTAAAAATACTTTTGGAGAAATAATTAGTGAAAGAGGATTAACTCAACTTCGTATTGCTGAAACAGAAAAGTATGCTCATGTTACATTTTTCTTTAATGGTGGTCAAGAAAAGCAATATCCAGGTGAAGATAGAATTTTAATTCCATCACCAAAAGTTGAAACATATGATATGAAACCTGAAATGAGTGCTCTTGAAGTTACTGAAAAAGTACTAGAAGCAATTCATTCAAGAAAATATGATAGCATTATATTAAACTTCGCAAATCCAGATATGGTAGGTCATACTGGAAATGTTGAAGCTGTAATTAAAGCATTAGAAACCTTAGATGGTTGCGTAGAAAAAATAGTTAAAGCTATTGAAGCTGAAAAAGGAATTCTTTTAATAACAGCTGATCATGGAAATTGTGAACAAATGATTGATTACAAAACAGGTGAACCTCATACAGCTCATACAACTAATCCAGTTCCTCTAGTGTTAGTTGGAAAAGATGCTAAATTAAAAGAAGGTAGACTTGCTGATTTAGCACCAACAATGCTTGATTTAATGGGGATTGAGAAACCTGAAGAAATGACAGGAGAAAGTTTAATCGAAGCTTAGTTATAGGAGGAGAAATGGCAACTTCTAATGATGAAAGAAACATTTTTTCTGAAATACAAAAGAAATTATTTTATATGATTCCAGAAAAATGGGAAGCTATTTATTTATATGCTTCTATTGTAGAAAGACCTTTAAAAAAACCTGTAGGTGAGATGTATTTCTATTATGTTCCAAAAGGAATTTTGAAAAGAAAGCCAGTTAATGTATATCAGATTCCAGCAATGTTTAATATTGATGAGGAGAGTTATAATAATCTTATTCAAAAATTATTTTTGGATATTAAGAAATTAAGAAGTATTCAGAAAGAATATAAAGATAAAATGTGGACGAATTTAACTATTTCGATTCATAATGCTCAATTTAAAATAGAATATTTTTATGATGATTTAGGTAAGAATTCTGAATTCACTCCTTATGAAAGACATATTATTTGGAGATATAAAAATCTAAATGATGATGCTGATTTTCAGACAAAAGATGAGAAAAAAATTATTGAGAGATATTTAAAAAGTGAATTGGCTGAATCAGAAAAAAATAATAGAGATATATATTGTGAAGGAATTTATATGCAACAGAACCATAATATTATTGATTATGAGAGAACTTTAACTGTTGAGGCTGCAATTGCTTCTCAATCAGATGATTCAGATAAAAAAAGCAAGAAAAATAAAAAAGATGATAATCCTTCAAGTGAGTTGAAGGCAAATCAAATTCTTTTTGCTAAAGTAGAAAAGATGAAAGAGACTCAGGACAATATTGAAAAAAAGAAATCTGAGGATTTAGATGACGATATTATTTTGAGTTCTGATTTAATGAAAAAAAAGGATTAATTTTAAAGATATAGGTTTTTTAAATCTATATCTTTTTTTGCGAGAAATTCAAAATAAGAAATAAAAGAATTAGTATTTTTGGCTTTTCCGTACATAAAAATTTATTTTTTGCAGATACTATTTTTGAGGTGAAATTTATGAGAGATTTTTTAGAAATTGAAAAAGTTCGTGCTTTAGAAGTATTAGATTCAAGAGGAAATCCAACTGTTCAAGTTGAAGTTGTTACAGATGGCGGATTTTCTGCAAAAGCAATTGCTCCATCAGGGGCATCAACAGGAAAGTTTGAAGCCCTTGAATTGCGTGATGGTGATAAAGATAGGTTTAGAGGGAAAGGTGTCTGTAAAGCAGTAAAAAATGTTAATCTTAAATTAAGTAGATTATTAGAAGGTCAGAATGTGTATGACCAATGGAAAATAGATAATGAAATGATAATGTTAGATGATACTGAGGATAAATCTAATATTGGTGCTAATGCAATGATTGCAACTTCTATGGCAGTAGCAAGAGTAGCAAGTAGGAGTCTTGGAATGCCATTATATATGTATATTGGTGGTTTGAATGCGAATCGATTGCCAATTCCTATGCTTAATATTTTAAATGGTGGAAAACATGCATACAATAATTTGAGTATTCAGGAATTTATGATTGTTCCTAAAAGGGAAGATTCATTTATTGATGTTATGGAAAAATGTACAAGAGTATATAATACTTTAAGAAATATACTTACAATTAAGGGATTTAATGTTGGAGTAGGTGATGAAGGAGGATTCGCTCCTAATCTGGATACTGATGAAGATGCTATAAAATATATATTAGATGCTATTATAAAATCTGGTTTTGAACCTGGGAAAGATTTTCACATTGCACTTGATGTTGCTGCTACTGAGATGAAAAATGAGGCTGTAAAAATTGCTAAAGAGGGGTATTTATTTTGGAAAACTGATAATTACAAATCTCCAGAGGAAATGATTGAATATTTAAAAGATTTAATTGATAGATATCCAATTATTTCGATTGAAGATGGTTTAGCCGAGGAAGATTGGAAAATGTGGGAGAGATTTCAATCAGAAGTTGGAAATAAAATTATGACTGTTGGTGATGACTTATATGTAACAAATCCTCAAAGATTATTAAAAGGAATAAAGTGTAAATCTTCAAATTCTATTCTTATAAAACCAAATCAAATTGGTACAATTAGTGAAACATTAGGTACTGTTAAACTTGCTAGAAGTGCTGGAATGAAGGTTATAGTTTCTCATAGATCTGGAGAAACAGAGGATACATTTATTTCAGATTTAGCTGTAGGGGTTGGAGCTGATTATATTAAAACTGGTGCTCCTGCTAGAACTGATAGGGTTGCAAAATATAATAGATTATTAAATATTGAAAATGAAATAAAAGGTTTGTAGATGAGTAAAAAACGTTATTAATCTTTTTTATTGTGATTTCTCAAATTAGAAAAATGTGTATGTATTTCTATGCATTTTTCTTTTTTAGGTTAATTTAGGTAAAAAAACGGTAAATTGGTTACTTAAAAAAGTAAAGTCCATATACTAAAAAAAATTAGATGTATGCAAGAAAAGTCCATATTTAGTGGAGTT
>CAKPDW010000018.1 GCA_934149115.1 uncultured Clostridia bacterium | reverse complement strand
GCATAAACTGTGCTTTCAGAGCTTTCGCCAGAAAGGCTGAAAGTACAAGTTTAAAGCTGAAGGGTCGTTGAAAAAAAAGGCGCAGAAAAAAGCAAGATAACCACAAAGAGGTTATCTATTTTTTTTGTTTTTCCCTTACTAGAATCGAAGTAAAACCCCAAAGGTTAACAGCCGGGCGCAGCGAGGCCGTTAACTGCTGAGAAGCCGAAGCACTGCCAGTGGCAGAAGAAGCGAGGATTCGAAGGCGCATAAACTGTGCTTTCAGAGCTTTCATCAGAAAGGCTGAAAGTACAAGTTTAAAGCTGAAGGGTCGTTGGAAAAAGTAGAAGAAAAATGACTATAATTTAAGTCAAAGAAATTGAAAAAATTAAAATAGATAAAAAAATAGGCTGAAGGAATATTTTTAGAGAATTAATATATGTATAGAAAACATCTAAATGAACTTATAATTAGATGTAGAATTAAAAAGCAAAGCATTATAGAAATAATTTAGCAGATATAATTGAGTTATATTATTTATAAAATGGACGAAACAAAACGAATATTTTTCAAATTGCATTTATATTAATTTTTTGATATAAATAAAAAAGAATATGAAAATGCAACAACATGATGTTGCAAAATTAGGAGAAATGTAGCATGGATTTAGAATTGATAAAAGAATTAAAACATTTCAATATATATGCTAATTTAGGATTACTATTTGATAGAATAGATAAATTTGAAAACTATAATATAGCATATCATAAAAAAATCAAAGACTCTTGGTATAATTTTATTACAGATATAAAAGCAGAAAATAAAGAAGAATTTGATAAAATTATATTAGAAGCAAGTAATAAGATGAAAGCACTAAATAGAGAAACTTCAATTGCAATATTACCATATATGGAAAAAATTTATTGCCAGCGTGAAATTTTTTTTGATGATAGTTATGAATTAGTTTCGAATGAAGTATGGCAAATATTTAATAATTTTAAAGAACTAGACAATATTAAAACTAAGTGTTCTTTAAATGTAAAATTAGAGAAAACAACAAATATGAAATTATATAGTGAAGAAATGGTGAAAGCATATCAAACAGGAGATAAAAATGATCCTTATGGTGATTTAGATTCAGTGTACAAAGAAGTTTATAAAAACTACAAAAAGAAGGAAAATGAATATACATATGAATTTTACTTTGCTAAAGTAAACGATGAAATAATAGGTATTACAAGTGGTGTGTATGATAATAATATTTATGGGATATATGGACTAGCAGTGAAAAAAGACTATAGATGTAAAGGTATTGGAAAAGAGATTATAAAACAACAGTTACAAATATGTAAAAATAAAAAGCTAAAATTAGCATTTTTACAAACAGAAGAAGGATATTATCCAGCAGATACATATAGAAAATTAGGATTCAAAGATGTATGTTTGAAATATTATTATATAAAAAGAAAAGTGTAATCATTATAATGTAAAAAATAGGAGAAAAAATGAAAGTTTTAATATTAAGTTTTAGTAGTAATCAAGTAAATGAAGATAGTTTTATCCCAAATAAAATAGGATTAACTTTTTCATGTGTTGAAGAATGTGAAAAAGAATTAAAAAAATTAGAAAAAGAAGTAGAGCATATTTGTATTAACAGAAAGAATATTCAAAAATGTTTAGCATGTGGAAAAAGAGGATGGGGAATTTGTTTAGAAGAACATAAATGTATTCAAAAAGATGACTTTAATGAAATTTACAAGCATATGGAAGATTTTGACGCTTATGTATTTATTACGCCAGTTTATTTCCATGAAATGAGTGAGTCTGCAAAAACATTTTTTGATAGATTAAAAAGATGTGATGCATTTAATGACGAATCAAAAATAAAAGGAAAGAAGATAGTCTGTATAGCCTGTGCAGGAGGAAGTGGCAGTGGAACAGAAGAAACACTACAGGCATTTGATACATTAAATTATTTTTTAGAAACTAAAATGTGTGCAAGAATACCTGTGACAAAAGCAAATTTTGAAATGCAAAAAGATGTTATAGATAAAGCAACGAAAATAATATAAATTACAATCACAAATAAATATATAAATTTTTTGACAAAAATGTGAATCAATAGTAAACTATAAATGGATGTTTTGAGAAAGGGGTAAATATGAAATATTTAAAAGAAGATGAAGTTGTTAAGAGCGAAACAAAATTAACCAAAGCACCAATTCAATTAGAGAAATATGATATGTATTATGTAGATTTCCTAATGAAAACAGGTCAAACTAAAAGAGTAAGAACATTTTGTGAAAAAGGAACATTTCCAGAATTTAATAGTGAAGAATTTAACAAATTGTATCAGAAGTATGGACCACAATTACTTATCAACTTTTTTGCTAAAAGATTAGTTGGTGAAGAAAGTTTGATGAAACAAGAAGGTAGAGATGATTTTATTTATTTAGGAGGAGATTTACTTAAGAATGGATATATAGCTTCTCGTGAAATGATACAATCAAATGGAAAAACAGGACAACAAAACTTTGATGATAGTCTATTTAATATAAAATTACAAGTTCAAGCCGAGGAATATACACCTCCGAAAACTGTACCTAATAATGAGAAAGAGGGGAAAACATATGTAATTGGAGATATACACGGTATGTATGGTTCATATGAAGAGATTATGAAAAAAATGACACCAGAAGATCATCTAATAATTTTAGGAGATGTTATAGATAGAGGAAATGGTGGAATTAAAATAATTCAGGATATTATGCAAAAAAAACAAAACAGGCAAAATAATCCAGAAATTACTTTTATGCTAGGAAATCATGAAATGCAATTTATACAAACTGTTAAGACAATGCTACAAAAAGGTTTAAAAAAAGAAGATTTAATTACAATTGTAAATAGAAGGGGTGCTCGTGCAAGATATGGAGCAGCTAGTTTGTATAATGACCCAAAATCAAAAAAGGAACAAGTAGAATGGAAAAAACAACTAGATGAATATAATGCTGATTGTCAAAAATTAGTAGAAGAAAAAGGATTAACGGAATCGGAAATAAAGAATATAGAAATATGGTTATATTCAAACAGAGGAACAAAAACAATTTTTGATTATTTAAAAGGTGGACGTGTTAATGGGGCAAAAGAACAACAGGAAATTTTCAAATTTTTATGTGATTCATATGTTGTATTACCTCAAAATATTAAAGGAAAGGATTATTTATTTGTACATGCTATGCCACCAAAAGACCCACAAATGCTTAGTCAAATGAAACAATCCCAAAAAGGTTATAAATTTAAAGAATTAACGAGAGAACAATATAAATTTATGTTGCAAGAACGAGACCAAAGTACATATGAACAAGCAAAAGCATATGGATTTACAACAGTATGTGGGCATACGCCTGAATTTGGAGAAATTATAAAAGATAATGATAAAGGATTTATAAGAATTGATGCAGGATGTGGACATCAACAAAATAAATCAAAATTAGCTCTATATTGTATAGATGATGGAAAAGTAGAATACATTGATGAGAGAGAAACAGCTCATGAAGAACCAGTATTATAAAGAACAAAACTGAAAATTTTCAATTTTCAGTTTTTACTCTACTCTTTATATTTTTCTATAAAATTGAAATTTTCAGTAAATTTGTTCGAGCGCGAAAATTTATTTTATAAATTTTCTGTGCAATTTTTTATATAAATTATTGAATTAATTATATGGAATAAAAAATCCATTATTATTAGTATTATCTACAATTTCAGGGTTATCCTTTAATATTTTCTCAACTATATTTTGAGTTGTATTAAAAGGTACCGCATAGCCCTCTAAAGAATTAGCTTTATCCAAAAGTGACGGAGAATCTTCATTTACATATATTTTTGCGTGTCCTTTACCATTTTTTGCTTCTTGAATTAAATTTGATACAGGGGAGTTACCATCAAAAGCCATTACAACGGAATTTCTTCTTTCAAATATTTCATAATTAAAGCTCTTATAAATTCCCATTTCATCACTTTCAATTGAAATTCTTATACCATTTACATTTTCTTTTAAAAGCGAATTAGAATCTTTTTCAGAAATCATTTTAGGAACAATTGCATTTATTTCAAAATGTTTATGTAATTCATTGTTTAATTCTACTAATTCTTTTTCATATCCTTGCATTTTGTGCCCAATCACAAAATATACTTTATTTGCATCAACTTTTGTTAATAATTTTTTGAGTAATTCCTTGCCCTCTGGAGTAACTTCAGTACTTCTTCCTTTTTTATTAAAGCTTCCACCTGCAATAATAATTGGAATTTTATCAGTAGGTAATTGTTTAATTTTTTCTTTTAAAACACTTTCTGTTTTTAAGTTTGTATTTATACGCATTTCTGTATTATTATCTTTATTTTGTAAATGTATTTCTTTTTCTAATTCAGTTAAAGCTTCTTTAATGCTTCTACCGTTCAAGAATTCTTCAAATTCTTTTGATTTTTTCTTGAAATATTTATTACTTGTTTCTATTAATTCATCTTCAACTTTTCTCATTTTTTTGAAATCTTTATCATCTAGGTTTAAAAGATTTTGTAAAGCTAGTTGTTCATCAATTGTATCTATTCCATAGAAACCACAACCATCAGTTCCTTGAACACATTTTATACCAGCATTTAGATATGTTTTTATTGGATGTAAATTAAGATTAGTAAGATTATTTAGTCTTACATTAGAACTCAATTGAAACTCAAGTACAATATTATCTTTTTTCAATGTTCTTAATAATTTTTTTCCTTTAGGAGAAGATAAGTCCTCTGTATAAAGTCCATGACCTAATCTTACTTTAGGCATTGGTTGACTAGGGTTTAGAGATTCTGTAACACATTGAATTGATTTTGAAACATTATCTCTTAAACTATCATTTTCTCCTGCATGAATTCTTATTGTAAAATCTGGATCAACATCATTTACATAATCTACTAATTCTTTAATTGCAGGTTTTAAATCAGTAATATCATTTATTTCTTCACCTACAAAATCACTTCCAACTACATATGGACTCTTATTTACAACTTTTAAAACATCTAAATTTTCACGTAAATAATTTCCAGAAACAATATTGTCCTCATTTATTGTAAGAGGAATACGTCTAAGTGAAACTAAAAATCTAATTTTTACACCTGTTTCTGATTCTATATATGGAAGAATTTCATGTAACTCCTCAACTAACTGGATTGCAGGCCCATTTGACTTTGCAAGATCAGTATCTGCAATTTCTACATAATCAATATTTTGCTTTTGATATTCTCTTGCAATCCATAATAATTTATCTTGCCTTAGTAGAATATTTTTTAATTTTGGATTTTCTTGATCTTTAAGCATTTGTTTTAATAGTCTTTTTATATCAGGTTCAGGAATATTTTCAATTTTATTTGGCAAAAGTTGAATTTTTGTATCACTAACTATACCTTTGCAAAAAACATATCTGTAAATATATAGTTTTTCAAGATTTGTAAAAACGGCTTGACCGTCTTTCAATATAGATAAACTGATTCTAATTTTTGCAAGATTGTATTTAGCATTTTCTAGATTATTTAAAATAAAATCAGCAAAATTAATAAAAGTATTATCATCTATTTTTCTTGTTAGTTTTTTTCCTTTTAAATTTGAATCTTTAAATTGTTCAGCAACTTTTTCTCTTTGTTCCATTATTATTTGTTCTTGTTTTTTACTCATCTTAAGATTCAATTTTTTTATGTAATATAGAGGATATCTAAGTTGATGTTTTATACCTAATGCAATTAAAACATCAGGAGAAAGATTGGCATTCATATGTGTATGTAAATCTGTTCTGAATTTGCTCTTTTTTACTATATAGGATTTAACTATTGTTTTTTGAATAGGCAAGTTGTAATTTTTTGTTTGGGACATTAAAGTTTTTGCAATTGCAGGAATTTTTGCTTTAATTTCTACAGCACCATTTTCATAGATTGTAGCTATTTTAATTCCACCTAATCTAAGAAAATAAACAATTTCGTTATCACCATTAATACAAGCAGGTAATACACCTTTAATAATTTTCAAATTTTCTTTGTTAAGTGATGTTTCAACATTACATAGTTTAGCCAAATTTGTTATTAAATTACCAGTGTTATGATTTGGTGTTTCAATTATATACGTTAATTCGTCAGCATTTTTTCTGTATATGTTTATTCTAATATCTTTTTCTTTGTCTAAAAAAAATTGAGTTAATATTGTTTTTTTCATATATATGCCTCCTATATAATAATTTTATATATAATAAAGAAGTTAGTTTAGTAACTTCAAAAAATCTATAATTAACAGGTTAGTAAATATTATTTTATCATATATCATAACAGAATTCAACTTTATGTCGACTTTTGTCAAAAAAATTTATTTTTTTAAGTATATATAATAATATGTTATTAACTAGAGAAAGTTATTTTTATAAAAAATAAAATCCACTTTTGTTTTTATAACATATTATATGTAAAAAGGAGGAGAAAAATTGAATTCGTGTGAATTAGTTACTTTGGTATCAACAATTACATGTATTCTTTCTGATTGTATAGAAGATGACAATCAATTGGCTTTACTATCAGCAGTGTTTACACAATTAGGAGATTCTTTGAATACTGTTTTAACATGTAGAGAAAATAATAAAAAAAAGATTGAAAAATCTAGTATTTTTTAAAAATTATAGCTATAATTATCATGTTTAAGGAGGGACAGAAATGATTCATTTATTTGATATAAAGAAAAAAGTAACATTGCTGAAAAATACGGATAAAGAATTGCTAGATAAATATAAAGAAATGTCTGCAAAAAATGAAAATGATGTATTACAGTTATATAGTTCTGATAAAAATGGATTAAACACAAAACAAGTAGAAAAAAGATTAGAAGAAGATGGCCCCAATATAGTTGTAAAAAGAGAAAAAAAGAGTGCACTTAGTTTCTTTATAAAATCATTTAATGATAAATTTATATATATTTTAGTGATGCTTTCAATAATTGATTTTATATTAGCAGATAGGTTAGGAGCTTTTATAATTCTAGGAATTGGTTTTGTTAGTGCAATGATAAAATTTGTTCAAGAATATTCATCATATAAATTTAATCAGAAATTAGAACAAAATATATTTAATACAACAACAGTTCTAAGAAATCAAAAAGCAAAGGAAATTAGAATTGAAAATATTGTAAAAGGAGACATAATAGAACTGAATGCAGGTTCAATAATTCCAGCTGATGTAATGCTGTTAGAATGCAAAGATTTATTTGTGAATCAATCTGTTTTTACAGGAGAAAGTGTTTTAGTTGAAAAAACGTTAGAAACAAATGATACAACAGAAATTTTTGGAATAAACAATATATGTTTAATGGGAGCCAGTGTTGTTAGTGGTAGTGCCAAAGCAATTGTAATAGAAACAGGATTTAATACATATTTAGGAAGAATGAGTAAAAATCTAAACTCCAAAAAAGAAAGAACAAATTTTGAAAAAGGAATGGATGGGATAACTCGATTATTAATCAAGTACATGATTATTGTATCAATTTTTGTTTTTGTAATATATGCTTTTATCAGACATGATTATGTTGAAGCTTTATTATTTGCTTTATCAGTTGCGGTAGGAATTACACCTAGTATGTTGCCAATGATAGTGAATGTAAATTTAACCAAAGGAACCAAAACACTAGCTAAAAAAGAAACATTAGTAAAAAATAGTCAATCAATTCAAAATTTAGGAGCAATAGATATTTTGTGTACTGACAAAACAGGGACACTTACAAAAAATAAAATTACTCTGCAAAAATATATTAATGTCAGAGGAGAAGAAGATATTGATATATTGAAATATGCTTTTGTAAATAGTTATTATGGTACTGGAATAAAAAACTTAGTTGATAGAGCTATAATCACATATGGTAATCAACATAAAATCAAAGAAGTATTGAAAGAATATGTTAAAGTTGATGAAATACCTTTTGATTATACACGTAAAAAAATGAGTGTTGTTGTAAAATATGGAAATGAATACAAAATGATTACCAAAGGAGCTATTGAAGAAATTTTAAAAAGTTGCATAAATGTAAAATATAAAGACGAAATTTTACCTCTAGATGAAAAATTAAAAAATGAAATAATAAGAAATGCAGATGAATTATCAAATAGTGGAATGCAAGTTATTGCATTAGCAGAAAAAAAAGAATATCCAGGAGTTAATATTTTTAATAGTAGTAATGAAGCAGAAATGACATTTGTAGGATATGTTGCATTTTTAGATCCACCAAAAAAAGGCGTAAAAGAAACCATAAAAAATTTAAGAGAAGTAGGAGTTAAAACTAAAATTTTAACTGGTGATAATGCATTTGCAACTAAAAATATTTGTAGCATTGTTGGACTACGTTCTGATAATATTATAATTGGAAGTCAGTTGAATGAAATGACTGATGAGGAATTAAAAAAGAAAATTGAAGAAGTTGATGTTTTTGCTAGATTAAACCCAATGCAAAAAGAACGTGTAGTTAGATTATATAAAGAAAATGGACATGTTGTTGGATATATGGGTGATGGTGTAAATGATGCACCTTCACTACATATAGCTGATGTAGGAATTTGTGTTGATTCAGCTACTCCAATTGCTAAAGAAGCAAGTGATATAATATTACTCGAAAAAAGTTTGGGAGTTGTTTATGATGGAGTAATGGAAGGAAGAAAAGTATATGGAAACATCATTAAATACATGAAAATGGCATTGAGCTCAGATTTTGGAGATGTTTTTAGTATTGTAATTGCAAGCATATTCTTGCCATTCTTGCCATTGTTACCAATTCAAATGCTAATACAGGACTTTTTATATGATATATCACAGATTGCAATTCCATATGATAATGTTGATAAAGAATTTCTAGAAAAACCTAAAAAATGGGATACAAGCGGATTAGGTAGATTCATGAAAGTTATGGGAATAACAAGTTCAATTATTGATGTTTTTGCATTTTTAGGTTTTTGGTTTGTGTTTGGATATAATAGTGTTGATAAACAAAATTGGTTTCAAACAGCATGGTTTGTAGAGTGCTTAATAAGTGAAACTTTAATAATACATTATATAAGAACTTCTAAAATACCGTTTATACAGTCAAAACCAAATAAATTTTTATGTATATCCACAATGTTGACTATTATTGGAACTATAATTACACCAATATTATTACATAATGTTAAATCATTTAATTTTGTAGTGTTACCACTTAAGTACTATTTGTTTGTAATATTATTGACAGCAGTATATACAATTATTGTTCAAATTGTTAAAAAGTTTTATATTAAGAAATATGGCGAATGGTTGTAAAAAAATTTATATTATAAAGAAAAATTATATGGAGATAATGGAAAAATGCTTATAAAATTACTATAAAATACAATTGACTTATTATTTTTTAAAAAGTATACTATTATTGTAATATGAAATTTAATAAAAGGATGAAAGGAAAAATATGAAAAAGATTCTAAAAAAAGGTATTGTAATAGTTTTAATAATGATAATGAGCTCTTTTAGTTTTTCTTCTGTATTTGCAGTAACACAAGCAGAAAAAGAACAATTGATATCTATGCTAGATACTTTCAAGAGCCAATTAGGAGATTTGAATGAATTCAAACAAGTTATAGATAAAGCATATGGCGATTTAGAGTCAGCTACAACTGTAACAGATGATTTAAAACAAACATTGAAAGATGACATAAATTTATTAGACAATGTGTCTGGAATGTCTACATTAGTTCGTGCAAAATTGAAACAAACATTAAATGAACAAGTTGATAGTTTAACAGATAGTAACTTAAATGAATTAAAAGAAGAATTAAAAATTATAAAAGATTGGGTTGATGAACAAGTTGGTTCAGAAAACACAGGAGACAAAGATACATCTAAACCACCAGTTATTTTACCAGTAAAAGATACTGAAAATTATAAAAAAGTTGCAATAAAAGTAACAAGTACAAATACTATCGTTTCCTTAAAAATTGCCAAAAAAGACAAGTATAATGATAAAATTGATTTTACTACTCAAGGAACTGACATTGATATTGTTGAATCAAGTGATATAGAAACTCAGTATACAGCAACTGAAGATGGAATTTATGTTATTTTTGCAAAAGATAACAAAGGAAATACATCAACATATCAGCTTTATTTAGGAACAAATAAAACACCTATCTCAGCTGATACTGCAGTAAACAAAAGAACAGTTAATATGCATATTACAGATAGTGTTTGTAAAATTGTAAAAATAAAAGTTGCAAAAAGTTCTAGTATAACAGATATGTCAGACTTCCAAACAATAGGTGATAACATTAATTTTGTATCAAGTAATAGTGTTGATATAGAATATACAGTACCAGAAGACGATACATATGCGTTTTATATAGAAGATGAAGCAGGATATAAAAAACAAATTACAGTCAGAGCTACTGAGTCAAAATCAATTAATATAGATGTAACACAAGATGATGAAAATAATAAAGGAATTCTAACAATAAAAGCCACTGATACAATTGCAAATATTGTAAAAATAAAAGTTGCAATTGGAAATGATATCGATATAAATTATTTTACCTCAAATGGTGAAGAATTAACAATTCAACAGGGAAAAGAAGTAAAAGTAAACTATACAGTTGATAAAAATTGTATATTAAATGTATATGCTGAAGATGCAGATGGATATAAATCATTAGCAACAAGATCTATAATAGGAGTTGATGCAGAAGAATCAGAGCCTCCAGTTATAGAAGTTTCACAAAATAATACAAATTTAAAACAAATTGATGTTACAGTTACAGGAAAAGATTCTTACATATCTGAAGTAAAATGGGCAGAAGGCAGTCATGATGAATCTTATTTTGAAAGTAATGGAACAACAATAGGTGAAACAAGCGTAGGAAAAATAAAAACAGCAAGTTTTGAAATTTCAAAAACAGGAATATACACAGTATATGCAAAAGATCAAGCAGGAAAAACAGCTATAAAAGAAATAAACATAAAAAGTATAGAAGAACTTGATCCATCTCAAGATACAGTTGCACCTGAAATAACAGGAGTTACAGATAAAGCAATATACAATAATGCTGTAACACCAGTTGCAAAAGATGACAATCTTAATATGGTTGAGTTAAAAAAGAACGGAACAAAAGTAGAAAATTATAAAAATAATACAGAAATATCTGAAGAAGGAAGCTATGAATTAACTGCTACAGATAAAGCTGGAAATTCAACAACTGTTAACTTTATAATTGATAAAACAGCACCTCAAATAGATAGTAAACAAACAGCAACAAGCAATACAGAAGTTTTACTTACAATAACAGCAAAAGATAGTCTAACAAAAATTGACAAAATAAAAATAGCAAACGATTCACAAAAATTAGATTACTTTAAAACAGGTGGACAAGAATTAGGTTTAACTGAAAATGATTTAACTTCTACAGCAGAAATAAAATTAAGTCAAAACGGAACATATACTGTATATGCTGAAGATGAAGCTGGAAACGCAGATATAAAAGAAATTAGTATAAATTCAATTGGTGGTAATACTGGCAAAGATACAACAGCCCCAAAAGTAACAGGAGTTACAGATAAAGCAATATATAATAAAAATGTAACACCAAGTATCACAGATGAAAATTTAGATACAATTGAATTAAGTAAAGATGAAGAAATTATAGAAAATTATAAAAATAACACAGAAATTTCTGAAGAAGGAAAATATGAATTAGTAGCCAAAGATAAGGCTGGAAATACAACAACTGTTACATTTACAATAGATAAAACAGCACCAGAAATAGAAACAGATGAAAGTGAAACAGATGATGGTTATATAGAATTAGTAATTACAGCTACAGATAATATAACAACTTTTAAAAAAATAAAAATAGCCTCTGGAAGCAGATCAGCTGACTATTTTAAAAATGGTGGACAAGATTTAGAAGTTCAAGAATCAACAGCAAAAATAATAATAAAATCAAATGGTAATTATACAGTATATGCCGAAGATGAAGCAGGTAATGGAGGAATACTTGAAATAGAAATTACAGAAATTTCAGGAAATGATGAAGATACAACACCTCCAATGATAACAGGCGTTGAAGATGGAGAAACATACACAACAGAAGTTACACCAGAAGCATATGATGAAAACTTAGATAAAGTTACATTAGAACAAGATGGAAAAGAAGTTGCTAATTATAAAAATGGTGATGCAATTTCCGAAAATGGAAATTATAAATTAACAGCTACAGATAAAGCAGGAAATTTCACAACAGTTTCATTTACTATAAGATTATCAGATGAAGATGATGGAGGCAACAATAACGGTGGAAACAATAATAATGGAAACAACAACAGTGGTGATGACAACAATCAAAATAATGATAACAGTAATAATGGAAATAACCAAAACAATGCACAAAACACTAATGGAAATAATAACCAATCATCTAATAACCAAGGAACAAACAATAACTCAAATAGTGGTAGTACAAATCAGCAAATAAATTCTCAAACAGCAACTCAAGGAGAATCAAACAATGGGCAAACAGTCACAACAACAAGCCAAGATGATTTACCCAAAACAGGTTTGAGAGATGCATTATTAATAAGTGGAATCGCTATAACAGCATTATGTGCAATAGTTAGTTTCATAAGATACAAAAAAATAAAAAAATAAAAAATTTCATAAAATAGAAGTATAGAGAAAATATGCTATACTTCTATTTTCACATTAACAGCATATTATGAAATGTGATGAGATATGAAAAAAGTATTATTTAATAAGAAAATTATGATATGTATAATCTTTATACTATGTATCTGTATTTACATTGGGAAAATATTTGAAAATCAAATAAGCTTTGCAGTTGATATAAAAGAAAACAGCATTTATTCAGATACCTTAGAAGAAAAAATAAAACAAACAAATGAAAAAGTAGCATATTTAACATTTGATGATGGACCAAATCCTAAAGCAACACCTAAGATTTTAAAAATTTTAAAAAAAGAAAACGTTAAAGCAACATTTTTTGTTATAGGAAAAAATGTTGAACAATATCCTGAAATCGTAAAACAAGAATACGAAGAAGGCCATTATATAGCAAATCACGGATATAGCCACAATAATAAAATATTATATAAAAGTGATGACAGTTTTAAAAAAGAAATAAAAAAAACAGATGAAGCAATAAGTCAAGCGATAGGAGAAAAAGAATATAGTGCTAAAATATTCAGATTTCCAAATGGTTTTATGTCAAAAGCAAATAAAAAGCAAAAAGAACACGCAGTAGAACTATTAAAACAAATGGACTATACATATATAGATTGGAATTGTCTAAATAATGATTCTATGAGAAAATACAATAGTTCTCAACTAGTTTCAAATTTAAAGAAAAGCATTGGAAATAAAGAGGTATTAATTATATTAATGCACGATACAAAAGACGTTAGTGATAGTTCAGAAGCATTAGAAAATTCAATAAAATATTTAAAATTAAAAGGATATAAATTCAAGAATTTTTATGATGAATAAAGATAATCGAAATATTACTACAATAATATAAAAAAGGTCAAATGTAAATAGATTTGGTAAGATTTAATAAAAGTTGATTTTTTATGTAAAATTTGCTATAATTTGTATGTAACAATTTATTAATTTTCACATCGCCAGTATGGCATAGGAGGTAGAGTTATGGATATTTTAACTGTAGCTGTTGATTGTATGATTTTAGGACTCGTTGGCTGGATTGCATACGAAGGAATCATGGCTGTATACAGAACAATGGCACTTCGATATGAAGTATCATATGATACAGCAAGAGTGATAAGCAAGACGGAGCTTAATGACATGTCATTAAGAAATGCATCTATACCTTATCCAATAGGAGTCAATGACCAACAAGAAATTTTTGTTGCATATGAAGGGCGGAGATACTGCTTAGTAGACAGAGGTTCTTATCATAATATTCGTATTGGGCAGGAAGTGCCTGTAAGAATAAAAAAAGGCTATAACAGCCAAGGCGAGTTAAAACATACAATCGTAAGACTTGCCAAATAACTTACAAATTAATTGTTAAAAGATACCGTTGTAGATATTTCTACAACGGTATTTTCAATGCTAATTTATAAAGTGAGTTACACATATTTTTTTGTGTTATTACAAAAATTTAAAATTAATCATAAAAAATAACCTCCCTCGAATAAAGATATTCAAGGGAGGTAAAACATATTAACAATTCAGATTGAAAATAATTAGAAACTGAGTTTTATTCCTCTGGTATTGTATACCGCATTTTTAAAGTGTTTTAAGAAATGCTGGAGAGGGCTTAACAAATCTTTCTTATCTGTTACAAATGCCACACTGACACTATCCCAGTAAGCTAACAGGTGATTATTTCTTAAAAGATCATTTCTAATTTTGTCATATGCTTTTGCGTTATCCGGCAATGTATTCAGCCTTTTTGGAGTACCGATACTAACTACCAAAAATCCAGGATAATTGTCAATTGTAACATCCTGATTATCTGGTAAACTAAAGCCAGTAGTATGGTCACACAAAATGTGCGCTGACGACCGGATAGATATGCTGTTTATTTTTTTTACCTGAATGTCATTATTTCTGCTATTATATGAACATTCACATTCCATTGTAAACAGCGACCATAAATTCGAATAATTGTTTTTTTCGTTTAACATAATGATACCTCCTTGTGCATTAGCACATGCTTAAATTGAAAGTTACTTTTGAAGTCTTTTGAGGTTAATAAGTTACGACAAAGACATTATACCAGCGTTGACATAAAAAATCAAGAGATGATTGTATATTTATGGATAAAAATCTTCATAATAACATTATAGGAGGAGTAGGTATGAAAAAGAAAAATAAAAATGTTACAAAATATGGTGAAGTTGTGTGTTCAGAATTTGAATGGTTACCAATAGAAAAGCAAAAAGAGAATGCTGATAAATTAGCTAATATTACCCAAAAGAATAATAAAGAAAAAAATAAATAAGATTATAGTTTTTATAAAATTGTTTGCATAATTTATTTTATTTAGAATACAGATTGAAAAAAGGGGGATTAGATGAAGCAGTATTTAAGATATTATTTTACAAATAATTTAAGTGAATATATTAAATTATTTGTAATCTTTATTATAGGTATTATTATTTCTATAATTGTCATAAATAATTCGAATAATACCGAAAAAAAAGAGTTGAAAAATTTTATTGATTCTAAAATAGAAATTATAAAAACAAATGAAAAAAATGAAACAAATGATATATTGAAACAAAGTTTTAAAAGAAATATTAAAAATTTTATGATAGTTGTATTTCTGGCATCTACTATTATTGGAATACCTTTTGCATACTATCTTGTTGGGAAAAAAGCTTTTTCAATAGGGTATACAATTTCAGCAATTTTTGCAACACAAAGTAAAAAAACAGCCATTATTTTCATAAGTAGTGCAATGATAATACAAAATATTTTCTATATGATCTCCTTATTTATTGTATTAGTTTCAGGAACAAATTTTATTAAAGCAATAATTCAAAAAAATAAAAATAATGTAAAATTTGAAATATTCAAATATCTTACATTTATAGCTATTGCACTGGTTTTATTAATAGTTGCAGTAATTTTTGAAACATATGTATCAAAAAAATTTTTATACATAATGAAAAAATATTTATAAAACTATTTACATTTTAGAATAGTTTTGATATAACATAGAATATAAATAGGTTATGTAAATTATTTATATTTACGTAGGTTATTTTTTAATGTAATAAAAAAGATTAAACTTTCTCAAATTATTGAGAAAGCAAGTGGAAAATCAAAGATTTTTCATATTTAATCTATTAATATAAAAGATAATTAGGATGGGGGACAATAAATGGAAAAGCAAATAAAACTTTTTTTAGATTTTTTAGAGAATGATAAGAAATTGTCTGCAAATACATTGCAGTCATATAGGAGAGATATAGTTCAATTTCAAGAATATCTTGATAACAAGAGACTAGTATATTCAAAAATAGGTCAACAAGAGATAAAAGATTACATAGAATACTTAAAAGAAATTGGAAAGAAAACATCAACTATTTCAAGAAACTTAGCATCTATAAGATCTTTCTATCAATACCAATTACGAGCTAAAAAAGTAAAAAAAGACCCTACAGATGGAATGAAATCACCAAAAATAGAGAAAAAAGCGCCAAGTGTTTTATCATCTGAAGAAGTTGAACTTTTATTAGAACAACCAAAAAATGTTGATTTAAAAGGTATTAGAGACAAGGCAATGCTTGAATTTGCTTATGCTACAGGAATGAGAGTTACAGAAATAATTTCCTTAAATATAGAAGATGTAAATTTTGAGAAATCATTTGTTACATGCGCAAGTGAAGTTAAGAAAAGAAATATTCCGTTAGGAAAACTTTCTTTAAAAGCACTTGAAGAATATGTAAAAGATGCTAGACCAATTATGATAAAAAAAGAAGATGAAAAAGCTTTATTTGTTAATGTAAATGGAAAAAGACTTACAAGACAAGGCTTTTGGAAAATCATAAAATATTATAAAGAGCAAGCACATATTACAAAAGATATAACACCACACGTTTTAAGACACTCATTTGCTACACATCTTTTACAAAATGGAGCTGATTTGAAATCAATTCAAATGATGCTAGGACATTCAGATATATCATCAACACAAGTTTATATGAAGTTCCAAGATGAGAGTTTAAAAAATATTTATCACCAAACTCATCCAAGAGCATAAAATTTTATACATATAGAAATTTAAAAGAAAAAAACGATATAGAAAAATTTCAATATAATAAAAAAATAATATGTAAGTTAAATTATCAACTTACATATTATTTTTTGCTCGAGTTACTTATGTTTTCTACTATAGAGAATCACTAAAATTAATTGAGCGATTGTTGGAACTCCTAATGTAATTCCAAAGTAAACATATAGTAATTTTTCTGACATAGACATAGGATAACCTCCCTTTAAGTGCATATAACAATGTTTACATAACAATTATAATACAAAAAAAGCAAAAAAGCAATGTACGAAAAAGTTCAGATTTATAATAAGAAATTAACCACATTAATACTTGTAAAAAAGCATGAATTGTGATAAATTATATGCGTTATAAAATACATATTTCAGCAGTAAAAAGAAAAAATCTAAAAAAGATTAAGATAAATAAAAAGAAGTAATTCAAAAAAGAAACGAGTATTACAAGGCAAACGAACGAAAAAACCGGAGGCGTACAAAGGTACGTCGAGGATTTTTGATGTGAAGTTTACTGATGTAAAATAAATTAAGCTGAAAAAGATTGAGGCAAATACAAGGCAAAATAAAATTAAAATACCGGAGTGTACGTTGGTACATGAGGATTTTTAATTTTATTTTAACACAGTAGTTGGCCAATATTTTTTAGCTATGTATAGGAGGAAAACAATGAAAATAGGTATAGTAGGCCTACCCAACGTAGGAAAAAGTACAATGTTCAACAGCATAACAAACGCAGGAGCAGAATGTGCAAACTACCCATTCTGCACAATAGAACCAAACGTAGGAATGGTAGCAGTACCAGACGAAAGATTAGAAAAACTAACAGAAATGTACAAACCAGAAAAAACAACACCAGCAGTAATAGAATTCGTTGACATAGCAGGACTAGTAAAGGGAGCAAGCAAAGGAGAAGGACTAGGAAACAAATTCCTATCACACATAAGAGAAGTAGACAGTATAGTAGAAGTAGTAAGATGCTTCGAAGATGACAATATAGTGCATGTTGACGGAAGTGTAGATCCACTAAGAGATATAGAAACAATCAATTTAGAACTTATATTTGCAGATATGGAAACAGTAGAAAAAAGACTAGAAAGAGCAAAGAAAAACTTAAAAGCAGACAAAAAATACCAATTTGAAATAGATACTTTAGAAAAAATAAAAAAGACATTAGAAGAAGGAAAATCAGCAAGAACACTAGACTTAAGTGCAGAAGAAAAAGAAGTTATTAAAGAAGCATTTTTATTAACAATGAAGCCAATCTTATATATTGCAAATGTTTCAGAAAATGACCTAGAAAATCCAGATGCAAATGAAAACGTAAAAAAAGTAAAAGAATATGCAAAAACAGAAAATGCAGAAGTTATTCCTTTATGTGTAAAATTAGAAGAAGAATTAAGTACATTAGACAAAGAAGACAAAATAGAAATGTTACATGATTTAGGATTAGACGAATCTGGATTAGATAAAGTAATAAAAGCAAGTTATAAACTATTAGGATTAATGTCATTTTTAACAGCAGGAGAACCAGAAGTAAGAGCATGGACAATAAAAATAGGGACAAAAGCACCACAAGCAGCAGGAAAAATTCACTCAGACATAGAAAGAGGCTTTATACGAGCAGAAGTAGTTTCATATGATGACTTAATGAGAGAAGGTTCAATGAATGCAGTAAAAGAAAAAGGATTAATGAGATTAGAAGGAAAAGATTATATAATGCAAGATGGAGACATAGTTTTATTTAGGTTTAACGTATAAAGAGGAATATATGAAAAAAATTTTATTAATAATTTTTAGCCTAATTCTGTATATATTATTAATATTTATAATATTAGAAAAAAGCACTACACCAGAAATACAAGTAATAAAAAAAGAAAAAAATGATGACGAATATATCAGTAATGGGCTAAAATTAGAAGATTCAAATTTAAGTTTATCAAACGGCACAGAAGATAAATTTTACTATGACCAATTAAGTGATACTGCAAAAATAATTTATGATAAACTATTTGAAAATAAAGAAAAACTAAAAAAAGGAACAGAAAAAATTGAATTTAATAAAAACGAGTTTGATAAAATCCTAAAAACAGAAGATGGAATGACAGTACTAAGCAATGAATATCAAAATGCTGTAGATGCACTAAGATATGATAATATGGATTTTTATTATATAGATTTTACAAAAATGGTTTTAAAAACGATAACATATACTCAAGGAAAAAAAGTAAGTTATCAAGTATATCTTACATATAGCGAAAATGATTCAAACTATTTAAAAGAAAAACTTACTGAAGAAGAAATAAACCAGCAACTTAAAGAAGTAAATGAAAAAGCAGACGAAATAATAAAAAATGCACAAGGGAGCAATTATCAAAAAATACAGTACATACATAATTGGTTAATAGATAATTTAGAATATGATAAAACATATACTGAAAGCAATACCAGAGACATATATGGAGCATTAATTAATGGCAATGTAGTATGTGAAGGATATGCCAAAAGTTTTAAATACCTATTAGATAAATTAGAAATACCATGTATTCTAGTTTCTGGAGAAGCCATCAATTCTGAAAACAAAAGAGAAAATCATATGTGGAATTATGTAAAAATAAATAAAACATGGTATGCTGTTGATGTGACATGGGATGATCCTATTATATTAAATAATGGTGAATTGTCAAAAGAAAACAGATACCAATATTTTTGTCAAGGGGACAATATGAATTCAAATCATTTTGTTGCAACCAAATTGACAACAAATGGTCAAGAATTTGAATACCCAGAGTTATATCATAAGGAGCAATAGAAAGGATTATAAATATGAAATATTATATTACAACAATGGGATGCCAGCTAAATGAAAATGATTCAGAAAAACTAGCTGGAATCGTTGAAAATATGGGATTTGAAAAAACAGAAAAATTAGAAGAAGCAGATTTAGTGATATATAATACATGCTGTGTCAGAGAAAATGCAGAAGAAAGATTATTTGGAAAATTAGGAGAATTAAAAAAGCAAAAAGAAGAAAAAGGAACAATAATAGCAATAGGTGGATGCATGATGCAGGAACCAGCAATGTTAGAAAAAATAAAGAAAAGCTATAATTATACAGATATTGTATTTGGAACACATACATTACATAAATTTGAAGAAGACTTAAAAAAAGTATTAGAAAACGGAAAAAAAGTAAGAGATGTAATAGATATAGATGGTGAAGTAATAGAAGACTTACCAATAAAAAGAAATGATAATTTTAAAGCATCAGTTACAATAATGTACGGCTGTAATAATTTTTGTTCATATTGCATAGTTCCTTATGTTAGAGGACGAGAAAGAAGCAGAGAGCCTGAGAAAATTCTTGAAGAAGTTGAAATGTTAGCAAAAGAAGGATACAAAGAAATAACATTATTAGGTCAAAATGTAAATTCTTATAAAGGAAAAGAAAATTATAAATTTGCAAATTTATTAAATGATGTATGTAAAATAGATGGAATAGAAAGAATTCGATTCATATCACCACATCCAAAAGATTTTACAGATGATGTTATTGAGGCAATTGCAAACAATCCTAAAATAGCAAGAATAATACATCTACCATTACAATCAGGAAGTACAGCTGTATTGAAAAAAATGAATAGAAAATATACAAAAGAGCAATATTTAGAACTTGTTGAAAAAATAAAATTAAGAATACCAGATGTAGTATTATCAACAGATATAATAGTAGGATTTCCAGAAGAAACAGAAAAAGACTTTGAAGACACACTAGACGTAGTTAGAAAAGTAAATTATGAACAAGTATACATGTTTATATATTCAAGAAGAAAAGGAACAATAGCAGACAAAATGGAAAAGCAAATACCAGAAGAAATAAAACACAAAAGATTTGATAAACTAAAAGAACTATTTGATAGCAGAGTTTCAGAAAACAATCAAAAATACATAGGAACAACACAAAAAATTCTAGTAGACGGATACAGCAAAAACGACAAAGAAACACTAACAGGAAGAACAGACACAAACAAAGTCGTAAACTTCAAAGGAAACGAAAATCTAATAGGAAAAATGATAGACATCAAGATTACAGAAGAACATAAGTGGTATTTGACGGGAAAACTAGATTAGATTATACAAGAAAAAATGAATTTGATAAATAATATAGCAAGACGGACTGGAAAAATTATGTGAATTTCAAGGCAAAATGATTTGATGAAATACCGGAGCTTATAAAAATATTAATAAATGAACAAAGTTGGAAAATAATTAAATTTTACAAAGAAGAGAATTGGAAAGATTGAATGAATTTCAAGGCAAAATGATTTGTGAAACACCGGAGCGTATGTAGATACGTGAGGATTTTCACAAATCATTTTAACACAGAAATTCGTCAATATCTCCAATTCGAAGGAGGAAAAACAATGGCAGAACTATCACCAATGATGCAACACTACATGGAAAAAAAGGAAGAATACAAAGACTGC
>CAKPDW010000017.1 GCA_934149115.1 uncultured Clostridia bacterium | reverse complement strand
CTTTCATTTTAATTAAAACTTTGTCTGTTAATGGTTTTATCATTTTTACTACCTCCTTCAAAATTAGCACTCTTTATTTGAGCTTGCTAATAATTTATACCTTTTTCTACAAATTGTCAATACTATTTATATGATTTAATAAAAAAAATATGCTTTTAATTGCACACTTAAAACTTTAAAATATTCTAAAATCACATCTTTGTTCACTACTTTTATACAAAAAAAGTCAAGTTAAAAACTAACTCGACTCTTTTTGGTACTAACTCTCTAATTCTGAATTCTCTACCTCTGAATTATTTGTTTTATTATCATCAGCTAAATAATAATCCATAATATAATAAGCATCATTTTTCTTAAGCAATAAAAACTCTAAATTATCAACTTCATCAATCTTTTCTTCTGGAACAACAGTCCTAATTTTAGCAGTCATTTTAGCTAAATATTTACTTGTACTTTGTATATCAGAATGATCAACTAATGTTAATTGAACATTAAAAGAATTAATTGCTTGTATAGTCGCATTTTCCTCTGCTTTCAATTCATATTGCATTTCTAACAAATTATCATACCCAGATGGATTAGATAAAATTTCAACATATTTCTCATCAAAATTACTACCATCACTTTCACACTGTTTATAAATATAATTTGCAACTAAATCCATAATAGAAGCAACAGTAGCACCATCATGTTCATTAAATGCTCCAATAAAAGTATCTAATATATCTCCTGCCTTTGTATTTCCAATCTGAACAACATCACTTCCATAATCTATTTCTATTAAATTCGCATTTTCAATTTTATCCTGTTTTGCTTTCTCTTTATATCCGCCATACAAAAAGTAAGCAACCACAATTAATGCAATAAGAAAAATTAATAATAAAATATTAGTAAAACTTTTTTTCTTTCTCCTTCTCATAATCCCTATCCAATCTAAATTGCTTGGTTTTCCTCCTTATTTTCAATATCATTTTGAGTAACATTCATATTTTGAACTTCCTCAAGCACAATTTGCTCATTTTCATCTAATTTATAACGTGGAAGTTCTGGTAAATCATCTAATGACTTAATACCAAACGATTTTAGAAAATTTTCTGTAGTTCTATACATTGTTGGTCGGCCAGGTGCATCAAGTTTTCCAGCACTTTCAATTAAGTTATATTCTGTTAATCTATACAAAGTACCATCAGAATTAACACCTCTTATTGCCTCTATTTCAGCACGAGTTATATTAGGATTATATGCAATTATAGATAAAGTCTCCATAGCAGGTTGAGATAAAGATGGCTTAGATCTATTATCAAAAAGTTGAACTAAATAATCATATGAACTCTTTTTAGTTGTAAGTTGATACCCATCATTAACTCTAATTACATCAATTCCTCTACTCTCATCTTTACAATCATTTATATAACTTTCAATAATAGTTTCCGCTTCTGCTGGCGTCATCTCCAAAATTTTAGCAATCTCAGAAAGCGTAACAACCCTACCTGCAGCAAAAAGTATTGATTCTATTATTGATTTTGCATTCTCAATTTTCATAGTCAAACCTTCCTTAATAATTTATAACTATACTTAATTATCACACGAAAAAAAATCAATGTCAAGAAAAATAAAGGATACATTTAAAACAAAATTTGTAAAAAGTATTGATTTTATAGGTGTTTGATGTTATAATTTACATGTATTGTTGAAAGGAATGAAAAATATGAAAACAATGGAAAAACAATCTTTTTTACAAAAGTTAATACATAGAATTAAAAATAGTTCACTTTATTACATGATTAATTCTCCTGATGTTGAAGTTACTTCTTCTGAAGAAATTGATACAGAAGAAAAAATTTCAAAATTAGCAGAATCAACAAACACATCAGCAGAAGAAATTTGGAGAATAGAACGTGCTTTTAATGAAAGTGAAAATTCATTATATGGTATTGAGGAGGAAATGTTAAGAATTCCTGAAGACGAAAAAGATTCTTCCAATCCCTTCAAAGTACCCAAAGATTCTTTAAAACAAACAAAAAATTCTATATCAAAAGAAACAAAAGAAAATATAGAAAAGAAAGCTCAACCTGAAAAAGGTCGCGAAAGAGATTTTTAAAAAAAAGCAAATGTTAATAACATCTGCTTTTTTTATTGTCTCAAAACACTTCATTTCCAATATAACAATTAGCACAAAAATCTATAACTTTTTTACTTATCATCATATTTCAAAATATTTTATTCAATTTCTCCAATCAAGTCATAATCACTACTATTTACAATTTTAACTTTAACAAACTTTCCTATTAAATCATCATCATTCTTCATTCCACTAACATAAATAACTCCATCAGTATCAGGTGAATCCATATATGATCTTCCTTCATAAAATAAACCATCATCAGAAATTTTCTCAATTAAAACTTCGTATTCATTACCAATTTTCTCATTCATTTTTTCTTTAGAAATTTCATTTTGAATATTCATAATAATGTTTCTTCTTTTTTGTTTAGTTCTTGGATGAATCTGGTTCTCAAATTTTTCAGCTGGAGTTCCTTCTTCTTTTGAATATGTAAAACATCCTAATCTGTCAAACCTTAAAGTTTTAACCGCTTCTTCCAAAATCACAAAATCCTCCTCAGTTTCTCCAGGAAAACCAACAATTAAACTTGTTCTAATAATAGCATCAGGAATATTATTTCTAATCTTATTAATAACATTAACAATATCCTTACCAGCTGTCTTTCTGTTCATTCTTTTTAATATCTCATCAGAAAAATGTTGAATAGGAATATCAAAATAATTGCAAATCTTTTTTTCCTCTTTAACAACATTCAATAATTCATCAGTAATACTTTCAGGATATGCATACAAAAATCTAATCCATTTAATTTTATCAATCTCACATAACTTTTTAAGTAATTCTGGCAATCTATATTTTCCATATAAATCAATTCCATATTTACTAGTATCTTGAGCAATTAAAATAATTTCCTCATATCCTTGTTCAGCTAATTCTTTAGCATCTTCAATTATATCTTCAAATTTTCTACTCTCAAACCTTCCTCTTATATATGGAATCGCACAATATGTACAGAAATTATCACAACCTTCAGCAATTTTTAAGTATGCCATTTTTTGACCAGTAGAAATAACCCTATTTCTATAAGACATATAATTATCAAAATCCGAATCATCATGAATTAACTCAGCAATCTTTTTCCAAAAATCCTTATATTCATCAATACTAATCCATAAATCGACCTCTGGAATAGCTTTTTTTAATTCATCTTTGTATCTTTTAACCAAACATCCCATAGCAATTAAATATTTACAATTTTTATTTTTATACTCCGCCATTTCCAAAATAGTATTAATAGCTTCTTCTTTTGCTGATTCTATAAATCCACACGTGTTTACAATAATCATTTCTGCTTCTTCTGGATTATTTACTATTTCAAACTCATGATTTTTCAATACAGACATTCCCATTTCTGTATCAATTAAATTTTTACTACAACCTAATGATATAAATCCTACTTTCATATAAACTCCTATCCATCACTATACATATGCTTTCTAGTTAGCTCTAATAAATTTAATTTAGTAAAACCTTCTATCTGCACCCTTGTTCTTTCTTTATTTAATTCTTCTAAAAAAATCTTAACCAATTTTTTCTTATGTTCCTCATCATGTAAATCAATAAAATCAATAACAATAATTCCACCAATATCTCTCAATCTAATTTGTTTCGCTATTTCAACTGCAGCTTCAGTATTTATCAAAAAAGCTGTTTCTTCCAGATTTAATTTTCCAGTAAATCTAGCAGAATTAACATCAATAGCAGTCAAAGCTTCTGTTTTATCAATAGTAATAAAACCTCCACTTTTCAGCCAAATCTTTCGATTCTGTGAAATTTCAATCTGTTTAGTCAAATTATACTTAATCATTACTTTTTCAATATCACAAATTATCTCAACATCATTCTTATCCAAGCTATCCAATTTTTCAGAAATTCTATTTTTCAATTCTAATGAATTAACATATATCTTTTTTAAATCTTTATCAATTAAATCTGTTAATAATTTATCAATCATTTCATCAGCTTTAGAAATAAGTTTAGGAAAATCATTTTCATCAAAAGTATACTTAATAATCTTATTCCATTTTTCTATTAGTTTCTTTAAATCATTTTCTAATTCTTCCTCATCCTTATCAATTGCAGATGTTCTTACTATAGCTCCCATTCCCTTTGGCAATAAACTTTTAACAATATTTTTCAATCTTTCTCTTTCTTTTTTATCATCAATTTTTTGAGAAATAGTAACAAAATCTGCATTAGGTAATAAAACAATATACCTCCCAGGTAAATTAATATGTGTTGATGCTCTTGCACCTTTTTTATTATAACTATCTCTTTTTATCTCAACAATAATTGGCATTCCTATTTTCAAAACATCTGTAATTTGCTTTTTTTCTGTATTATCATCCTGCTTTTTAGTAACATCAACCTTAGGTAACACATCCTTCAAATGAATAAAAGCATTTTTATTTTCTCCAACATTTACAAATGCTGCTTGAAGTCCAGGAAGAATATTTTGAACTTTACCAATATAAATATTTCCTTCAAGTCTTCTCTTAAATTTAGAATCTTCATATTTTTCTACTAGGATTCCATCTTCAATTAAAAGTATATTTTCAATTTCATCTTCAACACTAACAATAAGCTCTTTCATATAATCCTCTCTCAATTAAATTTATTCATTGCAATATCAATATTTTCTTTTAAAATCAGACAAACTGCATCACTTGCCTGCATAATTCCAGCTTTCAATTTTTCCTTATCTTCTTCTGGAATAGCACCAATAACATATTCAATCAAATCACTATGATTTCTTGGTTTACCAATGCCAACTCTAACTCTAGAAAAATTACTAGCGCCTAAGCATTGAACAACTGATTTCATTCCATTATGTGTTCCCGGTCCACCACTTTTTCTAATACGAATAATTCCAGGTTCTAAATCAATATCATCATAAATAACTAAAATGTTTTCCAATGGTATTTTATAAAAATCCATCACTTCTCTAACAGATTCTCCACTCAAATTCATAAATGTCTGAGGTTTTAATAAAATAACTTGTTCATTTTCAATTATACCTTTTCCAAATAATCCTTTAAATTTTTTCTTATTAACTTCTATTTCATATTTTTTAGCAATCTGATTTATCACATCAAATCCCATATTATGACGAGTATTAGCATAATCTTGTTCTGGATTTCCCAAACCTATGATTAAATACATTTTTATCCACCTCTACTATAAACTATTGTTTTATTTTACTACATTTTGAAGAAATTAACAAGTATAGCTTTTTTTTAATTTATATTATAAAATAATTTTTGTAATTTTATAAATGGAGGAATAATAATGAAACCACTAGTCAGTATAATAATACCAATGTTTAATAATGAAATATCAGTAACAGAAACCATAAAAAGCATACTTAAACAAACCTATGAAAATATTGAATTAATTTTAGTTGATGATGGTTCATTTGACAATACACCAAAAGTTGTAGAAAAATATGTAAAAAGAGATTCTAGAGTCAGTCTTTTTTTTGGTGAAGCAGAAGGAAAACACAAAGTACATCAAATAGCTATGCAACACGCAAAAGGAGATTATATTGTTTTTTTTGAACCAGGATGCTTGATGAGTTACAATCTAATCGAATATTTCGTAGAATTATTAGAACAAAAAGATTCAGACATATTCGTCTTCGACCATTTTCCTTTATCTGAATATATTATGTACTCTCCTCATGACATTCAACAAGAATCCCCTGAAGAAAATCTACTAACTATGGATAATATTAAATATCAAGATTACATATCATCAACAGATGATCATATAGCTAAAAATAGCTTAATTCTCTGGAATAAAATCATCAAGAAAAGTTGGCTAGAAAAAACATCATACTTAAAAGATAAACAAGAACTATGTATAAGCTATCCCATGTTGCAAACACCAGCAGAAATAACAGTATCAAATCAAATACTAATATGTGAAGTTTTATATGATGCATACTTTATACGAGTTAGCTTCAATTATCTAAGTTTAGATGTACTAGCATTTTTTGAAAAATTATTAATAAGATACAAAAAAGAGAAAAAAGAAGATGCACTATTTAACACCTCAATAAGATTTCTCAATTATCTACTATATGTAAGGAAACAATTAGATTACCCTTACTTAGAGATCTATGACAAAAAAGAACAGAGAAAAACAATGGATTTAAAATTCAATAGTATATATAAATTTTTGCTGACAAAATTTCCTGATAAAGAAGATTTGTACTCACAAATAAATCAAGATTATCGTGAAGAAGTAAAATTAATAAATTATAGAGAAGCACATCCTGAATTAAGGGCAACATTCACTACAAAATCAAATCTCTTTTCAGAATAACTATTTAACTACATTGTATCCACAAGTTCTAATCAATCTGTTCATAACTGCAAGCCCTACACCTTCAGTTGGAACACTTTCAATAAAAACAACATCAAAGTCATAACAATCTGCTTTTCTCAAAAGAGAAAATATATTTTTTGAAACTTCATTCAAATTTTTTCCCATTGACCAATATGTATAATTTTGTGTTTTAGAATAATTATCTCCCATTCCTAAAACACAAATTTTTTTATCTTCATATTTTTCGAAAAATTCTTCTCTTTTTTCTGAATTTTCAATATCCACCATTACACACTTAGTCTTAGGCGAATAATGTTTATGTTTCATTCCAGGACTTAAAACGACCTCATTCTCACCGACCTCATTTAAAACATGTTCATCCACCTTAACCTTACCAACAGATTTTATAATATCATCAGTTGTTACTGCACCAGGTCTTAGAATAACTGGAACATCATCAACAACCCTTACAACCGTTGATTCCAGCCCAATCTCGGTGTTTCCACCATCAACTAAAGCAAACACCTTATCACCTAATTCAGATTCTATATCAGAAATTCTAGTTCCACTTGGTTTTCCAGACTGATTTGCACTAGGAGCAGCAATAGGTTTTCCAAAACTAGCAATAATTTCATTAGCAATATGATTATCAGGCATACGAACAGCAACAGTATCTAGCCCAGCCGTAACCTCTAATGGAATAATATCATTTTTCTTTAAAATTAACGTAAAAGGACCAGGCATAAAATCATTAATCAATTTCTCCTCAATCGGAGATACCTCTGACACACACATATCCAACATTTTTCTATCTGAAACATGCACAATAAGAGGATTATCAGAAGGTCTTCCCTTTGCAACAAAAATCTTTTTACAAGCCTCTCCATCAAAAGCATTAGCACCAATACCATAAACAGTCTCAGTAGGAAAAACAATTAATTCTTTTTTATTTAAAGCTTCATCTACATTTTCTAACTCATTTTTATTTATATTAATTTTCCAATCATAAATTCTACTCATTTCAAACTCCTCATTTGTTTATTATACTACATTTTAACTGATATAACAACTATTTTACCAATTATTACTATCATCTGTACTCTACTTTTCACAAAAATATATTCCCGAATTTTGACAATATTCTTGGCAAAAACATTTAAAAGGTATATAATAGACAACATAGTAATCTTAAGACAAGGGGGGATTATCTATGAAACTAAACAAAATTTTAGAAGGTCTTGAAGTAAAAGAAACTGTTAACGATCTAAATTTAGATATAACAAATATACATTCAGACTCAAGAAAAATCAAAGAAGGCGGACTATTTATTGCAATAAAAGGTTATTTGCAAAATGGTATTGATTATTTAGACTCTGCAATTTCAAATGGTGCAGTTGCTGCAATAATCGAAAATGATGTAGACATATCAAAACTACCACAAACAATTACCTATATAAAAGCTGGCGACACAAGAAAAGCACTAGCAATAACAAATTGTAATTTATATGATAACCCATCAAAAAAATTTAAACTAATAGGAGTCACAGGAACAAAAGGAAAAACAACAACAACATTTATGATTAAATCACTTTTAGAAGAACATGGACTAAAAGTAGGACTAATAGGAAGTATTGCCATATACATAGGAAAAGAAAAACTAGAAGATACAGACAGAACAACACCAGAAAGTGATGAAATTCAAGAATACTTTGCAAAAATGGCAGAAGCAAACGTAGATGTAGTAATAATAGAAGTATCATCACAAGCAATGAAACTTCACAGAGTAGACGGATGTGACTTTGATATAGGCGTATTCACAAACCTTACAGAAGACCACATTAGCAAAAACGAACACGCAAACATGGAAGAATATTTTAACTGTAAATGTATGCTATTTGATAAATGCCCTATCGGCTTTATAAATGCAGATGACAAAACAGTAATTACAATAAAAGAAAAAAACAAAACTTGTACATTCAAAACATTTGGAATTGATAATCCAGCAGACATAAGAGCTGAAGAAGAAACATTAAAAATCACACCATCATGCATAGACTTTGTAGCAGACCTAGATGGAAAACGTGAACAATTTGAAGTATCAATTCCAGGAAGATTTAGTGTATACAATTCATTAGGAGCAATAAGCGTAGCACACGAATTTGGAGTAACCCCAGACGAAATGAGAAAAGCCCTAAAAGACTTAAAAGTATTAGGAAGAAACGAATTAGTTCCAAATAAATTAGGACTAACAATACTAATAGATTACGCACACACACCATCAAGTCTAGAAAGCATACTAGAATCAGTAAAAGCATACGCAAAAGGCAAAATAATATGTGCATGGGGTGTCGGTGGAGACAGAGACAGCAAAAAACGTCCAATAATGGGAGAAATATCTGGAAGACTAGCAGATTACACAATACTAATGTCAGACCAAGTAAGAACAGAAGACCCATTAAAAATATTACAAGACATAGAAGTCGGAGTGAAAAAATCAGGAGGGAAATACACAATAATCGTAGACAGAACAGAAGGAATCAAACACGCACTAGAAGTAGCAACACCAGAAGACATCATAGTAATACCAGGACTAGGACATGACCTATACCTAGAAAGAAACCATGTAAAATACCCATATGACGAAAGAAAAGTAATTGCAAAACTAGTAGACGAAATCATAGAAGAAAGAAAAAAATCAAAATAACGTACCAAAAAGCTGACCTTAATAGTCAGCTTTTTGTACATATCAAATAAGTTCTTCCTGCCACTTTTGCAATTATTTTCTTGGCTGTCATAAAGATAGTTCTTCTCAATAAGCATTAAATTTTCGCTTTCACATTTCCTCGTCATCAGGTTGGAAAAGAATTAAATTTTAGCAAGGCAAAAAGTATGTTTAACCCGCAGGCGTATATAGATACGTCGAGGACTTAAACATACTTTTTAACACAGCTAAAATTGTAATTATTTTTCAACGCTAAGATTTTGATTAGAATATTAATATCACAAGGCAAAAGTGGAGAAAATTCCGGAGGCGTACTAAGTATATGAAGAAATTTTAAAAAAAAACAACGTCTTTCTCACCTAATCCAGAGGCACTGTAATTTTGATTAGAATGTTTATATTACAAGGCAAAAGTAGAGAAAATCCGGAGGCGTACAAAATATCTGAAAAAAATTTTTACCCAAAAAAAGCAGTGTCTTCCTCACCTAATCCAGAGGCACTGTAATTTTGATTAGAATGTTTATATTACAAGGCAAAAGTGGAGAAAATTCCGGAGGCGTACTAAGGTACGTCGAGGAAAGTTTCTCCACTTTTAACGCAGTAAGATATCATTCTAATCGAAATTACTCATATTATTGTTGCCAGAAAGCTCTGTAAGCCCCCCACGCCATCCAAACATCCAACTTACTAGTAACCTCATAAGGAGCATGCATAGAAAGCACAGGCACGCCACAATCAATAACATCAGCACCCTTATTAGCCAAAATATACGCAATAGTGCCACCGCCACCGACATCAACCTTACCAAGCTCAGCAACCTGATACAAAATACCATTAGACTCAAAAACATTTCTAACCCAAGCAACAAACTCAGCATTAGCATCAGAAGCGCCAGATTTACCCCTAGCACCAGTATACTTATTCAAACTAATACCCTTACCCAAGAAGCCAGCATTAGCCCTATCAGAAACTGAAGCATATAAAGGATCAAAACCAGCATCAACATCTGAAGACAACATCTTTGAAAAACAGAAAACCCTATCCAACAAATTAGGTCTATTAATACCAAGCTTATTCAATATCTCTGAAATAAAGAAATCAAACATATGAGATTCCATACCAGTATTTCCCATACTACCAATCTCCTCTTTATCAGACAATATACAAACAGCAGTAGTTTTAACACTATTCAATCTCATCATAGCATCCAAAGAAGTAAACGCACATACCTTATCATCCTGACCATATGCAGCAACCATACTCTCATCAAAACCTAGGCTTCTAGCCTTAAATTGAGGCACCAATTCCAATTCAGAACTTGTAAAATCAACCTCAGTAATTCCATATTTTTGATTCAAAATATTAAGAATATTCAATTTAACTTGTTCAGAGCACTCTTTCTCATCATAAGGAATACTTCCTATCAATAAACTTAGATTCTCCCCTGCTACACCATCCTTTAATTTTTTCTCCATTTGAGCCTGAGCCAAATGTGGTAATAAATCAGTTATTGTAAAAATAGGATCATTTTCATCCTCACCAATATTTACTTCAAACTTTTCTCCATTAGGCTTAACAATTACCCCATGAAGACTTAAAGGAATTGTAGTCCATTGATATTTTTTAATTCCACCATAATAATGAGTCTTAAAATAGGCTAAACCACCTTCTTCAACTAAAGGATTTGGTTTCAAATCCAATCTAGGAGAATCAACATGTGAACCAATAATATTCATTCCATTCTCAATTGAGTTCTCTCCTATAATAGCTAAATACATACTCTTTTCTCTATTAACGAAATAAATTTTGTCACCTGGTTTCAAAGAATTAAATTCCATTATATCTTTAAAACCATGTTCATCTGCAAGTTTTCTTGCATTTTTAATAAACTCTCTTTCGGTTTTAGAAACATTTAAAAAATCCATATATCTTTTTGAAACAGCAAAAACTTCACTTTTTTGTTCATCATTTAAGCATTTCCATCCAGATTCTTTTTGATTAAATAATTTTTCTTTTAAATTCTCTCCCATAATATCCTCCTTTGTAAAACTGTTTTCAGTATATCATATTAAGATTTATTTTTCTATCAATAATAAATATTATTCAAAAATTTTCTCTTGCCCAGTAAAATAAATATTGTTGAGCTATTCCCTCAATATCACCAAACAACTCATATGCCACACCCCTTATCTGCTTTTTATTAACCTTAGTCTCATCATCATTATGTATATATAGTATATTCATAACTCGTCTAACCCATACATCAACAGGAAAAGAATCAAACCTTCTCAAAGCAAATAAAGAAATGCAATCAGCAACCTTTTCGCCAACACCATCAAGTCTCAACAATTCTTCTCTTATTTTATTTGTATCATCCAACTTTTTCAAGACCTCTAAATCAACATCATTTTTCAAAATCATTTGAGTAGTATTATAAATTCTCTTGTCTCTAAAGCCCGTACCAAGGTCCCTCAAATCAGAAACAGACAATTGTGCCAATTCCTCAACAGTAGGAAACAAATAATAATCAACACCATTCCAAGAAACCATTTTCCCAACCTTTTTAGAAATACGATTAATAATCCCCTTTATTCTAGGAATATTATTATTAGCAGAAATAATAAAAGAAATAATCATCTCCCACAAATCCTGTTTCAAAATCCTAATACCATAACCAAACTCAATACTCTTTTTCATATTAGCATCAATATTTTTTAATCTATCCTTAAACAAACCATAATCAGTCCCCAAATCGAAATAATCATACACAATAGAATTAATATCACCATCAAGCACACCCTCGAAAACAACAGAATCACCCGATTTAGCAACTCTCATAACACCAGCCTTAATAACACCAATATATGAACCATCAGGCTGAATATCCCATCTAAAACATTGACCACAATCAAAAATATGAGACAACTCAAAACTATCAATATTACTCAAGACCAATTTTTGTTGCTTCATAACATCATCTCCCACATAAAACTATGTAAAACATTATACACCAAAAAACAAAAAAATCCCATACACCAAACCATCAATATCACATTATTCATATTTTCATACATGCCAGTGGGACGTTTTTCTTGACACCAATTATTTTTCAACGCCATGTCATCAGGTTGGAAAAAATTTAACTCATAAGTAAAAACTCAAACGGATTTTGATAAGAATGTTCATATTACAAGGCAAATTTAATCTGAATTCCGCAGGCGTACATAGGTACGTTAAAAAAAAATAAATTACAAACAATCACTACACATCTGTCATCAGGTTGGAAAAGAATTAAATTTTAGCAAGGCAGCAATATTCAAAAAGGCAAGGAAGCGTATATAGATACGTGACCGCGTTTTTGAATATTGATAACACAGCTAAAATTGTAATTATTTTTCAACGCCATCAACGTGAATTAAGAGCCCTAAACCCCAACCCATACACCTCCCTCGCATTAGCCACAACCAAAAAAGCCCCCTCATCAACCGAATAAACACACTCCCTAAGCGCAGGAATCTCAGACCTATTCACAACCGACATCAAAACAAACATATCCCTTTTCAAAAACGTCCCCCTACCATAAAACTCAGTAACACCACAACGAAGTTCAGAATGAAGAACCCCAACAATCTCTTCATTTTTATCAGAAACAATAAACACCAACTTAGAAAAATTAATACCCTCAAAAATAATATCAATCATAACCCCATCAAGAAAAATCGCAATAGCAGAATACAAACCAATCTCAACCTCTCTGAAAAAAATAACATTCAAAATAACAACACAAATATCAATAGAATTCAACAACCTACTCGAAGAAATCCTAGCACCATACGACTTAGCAATCTGAACAATCAAATCAGTACCACCAGTTGAAGTATACGCCTTAAAAATCAACCCAGTACCAATACCAACCAAAATACCACCATAAATAGAAGACAACAACCTATCATCAGTAACAAACGCAAAATTTTCAAAAAAATCAATAAAAAAAGACAAAGAAACCGTACCCAAAATAGCTTTAATCAAAAACTCCTTTCCAAGTCTCATAACCGCCCAAATAAAAAATGGAATATTTAGAACAATAACCGTAAAACCAACATTCCAATTAAAAAAATAATAAAATATAGTAGCAATACCCGCAAAGCCACCCGAAGAAAGCTTATTTGGAAGAAGAAAACTTCCCATTCCCAAGCCAGCAATAGCCGTTCCAATTAAAGTTAATATAATTTCCTTAAAAAATTTATTCATACTATTTCCACCATAAAAAAATTACCTATACACATAGTATAAGTAATTTTTTCCAATCTATACACATTCTTCGTCATCAAGAAAATCTTTATAAACCTTAACAACCTTAATAACAATCTTTCCCTTTTTTATTTTTTTGTCCTGTCTAACTTTTGCATCAAGGTCATATACATCTTTAAGTTTTTTTATATTCTCTTTTTTAAATCCTACAACATTATTAACATCTACGGGATTAGTCCAAATTTCAACTTCCTTTACTTTAACATTATATGACTTAATCTTATTTATTATCTTATCATAATTAATTGAAGACTCAACAAGCTGTCTAAAAGTTTCATGATAAGGACCTGCAACAACTTCACTATTTTCATTTTTTGAAATATCTGAAATAGTATCAGTAGATTGAAGTCCTATTCTAATAACATTAATTTTCTTTTTTTCAAAGAAATAATATAATTGCTTGACTCTTTCCACAGCTTGATCCACAGAAAGAGGCATATATGTACCATTTTCAAATTCCTGCTCCAATTCAGTTCCTTTTAAAACTAACACTGGATAAATTCTCATAATCTTTGGTTTTAACCTAGCTAAATCTTTAGCAGTACGAACCTCATCCAAAACAGTACTTTCAGGAAGTCCTACCATCATTTGATGTCCCAAAGTAAAACCATTCCATCTAATTAATTTTGATGCTCTTTTTACATCATCAAAAGTATGATTTCTTTTACATCTATTTAAAATATAATCATTTGTAGATTGAACACCCAATTCTATTGTTTTAACACCATATTTCTTTAATAACTTTAGTCTTTCCTTGTCAATATAATCAGGTCTTGTAGAAACACGAATAGCATCAACCTTTTTTTCCTTAATAAATTCATTAGCAACCTTCAATAATGCTTCTTGTTTATCCATTTCAATTCCCGTAAAACTTCCTCCAAAAAAAGCAATCTCAGTATACCTATTCTTATCTTTAAAACTATCCAAATAATATTCTACAGTCTCTCTAACATCTTCAGGTGTTACCTCTTTAATTTGACCACTAATAATTTTTTGATTACAAAAAGTACAATTATTAGGGCAACCTAAATGAGGAACGAAAATTGGAATAATGTACTGTTTTTTCATAGTAACTCCTTTACAAACTTTGAAGTGCAGTCCTAGCAGCCTCCATTTCAGCATGTTTTTTATTTTTTCCTTTACCAGTAGCTAAAACCTTTCCATCACAACTAACTTCAACAACAAAAGTTTTATTATGATCAGGACCTTCTTCCTTTATTACACAATATTGAATTTTAACTTCCCCATTTGCCTGAAGTTTTTCTTGTAGAACTGTTTTATAATCCTTCATTCCAACATGTTTGCTCGCAATTTCAACAGTTTCAGACAAATTATCTAAAATAAATTTTTTAGCATGTTCTAAATCACTATCTAAAAAAATACCTGCAATGACTGCCTCAACACTATCTGCCATAAGAGCTTTTTTACTATTTTGAGAATGTTTTTCACTTTTTCCTAAAAACAAGAAATCACTAAAATTATGTCTTTTTGCAATCTCATATAAGCTATCTTCACAAACAACATTAGCCCTAACTTTAGTCATCTCTCCCTCAGACAATTTTCCATATTTCAAAAATAGATATTCACTAATAACAAATTCCAATATACTATCTCCCAAATACTCCAATCTCTCATTACTTTTTACCTTATTTTCATATGCATATGAAGTATGAGTTAAAGCTTCTTTTAATAATTCTTTATTATTGAAAGTATATTCAATATTTGCTTCACATTTTTCTAAGTCCATCGATTTTCCTCCTTTCTTAAATCCATTACGAATACTTATTATAACACCAAAACTAGCCAAAGTCAAAATTTACACTCGCCACTTTCTGTTATAATATGAAAAAAAAATCAGAAGCTTCAAAACTCCTGACTTTTTTCAAATTAAACATTTTCTTTTATATAATCAACTACATCTCCAACAGTAGTAACCTTTTCAGCATCAGCATCAGGTATTTCAATATCAAATTCTTCTTCTAAAGCCATAACAAGTTCAACTATGTCTAATGAATCAGCACCTAAGTCATCAATAAATGATGCTTCTAATGTCACTGAAGCTTCAGCTACTCCTAATTGTTCAACAATAATTCCTTTTACTTTTTCAAAAACTTCTTCTGTACTCATAACTTTCAGTACACCTCCTCTTAATAATTAAATGTGCTTTGTACTATTATTATTCTATGTACATCAAAATGTCAAGCATTATTTTAATTTTTATTTTTATTTATTTTATCAAATTCCTCTATTAATTTTGGAACTGCCTTATTTTCAACGAATTTCTCAGCCTGTTTAATCGTAAATTCAAATAAAATTTCATCACTACTACCATGAGCTTTTACAACAGGTTTTTTTACACCCAAAAATAAAGCACCACCATAAGATTTATAATCTACGGATTTAGCAAAACCTTTAATAGCAGGCAATGAAGGAACTGCGGCAATCTTTGAAAAAATATTTTTTTTCATATTTTCTGACAAAGATTTCTTAACAAATTTTCCTAATCCTTCAACAGCTTTAAGGAAAATATTTCCTGTAAATCCATCAGTAACAATGGCATCAATCTCACCAGAAAAAGCATCTCTACCTTCAACATTTCCAACAAAATTAATTCCCATTTCTTCTGATTTTTCCTTTAATAATAAATATGACTCCTTAGTCAATTCATTACCCTTTGTTTCTTCAGTTCCTATATTTAACAAACCAATTGTAGGTTTTTCAATTCCAAAAGTATTTCTCAAATAAATTGTAGACATTAAAGCAAATTGCAATAAATTAATTGGCTTGCAATTTGTATTTGCACCACAATCCATCAATAACAATTGACTGTGATATGCTGGCAAAATTCCTCCCAATGCTGGTCTATCGATTCCTTTAATTCTTCCAACTAGCAATGTAGCCCCTGTCAATAATGCACCTGAATTTCCTGCTGAAATAAACACATCTCCTTCACCTTCTTTAAGCATTCTAAATCCAACAACCATAGAAGAATCTTTTTTATGTTTAATAGCCAAAGTTGGTGTATCTTCCATTTCAATAGTTTCAGTAGCATTTTTAATTTCAAATCTATCTGATATTTCCTCAGGTTCTTTATCATAAAATTCTTTAAATTTCGCTCTAATTACTTCTTCTTTTCCTATAAGAACAATCGTCGCTTTAATCTGATTAACCGCCTTTACAGCTCCCTTTATTGTAGCATCTGGAGCATTATCTCCACCCATAGCATCTAAAAGTATCTTCATATTGTTCCTCCTATATAAATTGTAGAATAAAAACGGACATTTTTAACATTTTTTAGTCCGCATCTTTGTTCATTGTTATTTTTATATTATAAGAATTTCAGATAACTATCCTATAATATAAAATATTGTATTATGCCAGACGCAAAAAATCAAGATAAAAAAGAATAAAAGTTAAATTTTTCAAAAATTCAATCACAACCTATTTTAAACTAAAAAAAATAGATTCAAGTTAAATTAAAACTTAAATCTAATTTTTCTAGTTAATTTTTTAACCAATTACTATTTACTCATTTTTTTACGTGAAAAAATCAATAATCCAAAAGCTGATACACCAACTACTATAAATATGCCAGCACTAGCACTTCCTGTAAAAGGTAGAACAGCCCCATTCTTATTTATAACTGTAATATCTGAATCATATGTTTTTTCATCAATTGTAATCGTTTGAGGTTTTTCTAACAAATTATAAGTCTTTCCATCTTCATCTACAGGAGCCTTTGTTTCCACCAATTGATATTCACCGAAAGCAAGGCCATAATATGAAGCATTACCATTAGAATCTGTTGTCAAAACAATTTCATTTCCATTACAATCTTTAATAAATTCACCTTTTTGTGCATTTGATAAACTTGTAGCTAACTTAAATTCTGCACCACTTAAAAGCTTTCCATTATTTTTATTAGCACGCTTTACAATTTTAAACCCACCAGTATACACTACAGAACTATTTACAACTTCTGAAATATGATCAGTATTATCACTTCCATCATAAGCGTTTTTTACAATACTTGAATAACATAATTTAACATTATTAGAATATCCATTTTGTAATACTGTAGCATTTTCTGATAATTTAGCATCATACATTATTTCAATTTTATTATACTCTGTTAAATTACTATTTGAAAAAGTTAGCTCAAAGCCATTATCAGTTTTATTTAATGTATATTTCGCAATTTCACTTTTTTCAGATGTCTTTTTATTCACTCCATATACTTTAAAAGAATCATCATTAATTAACAAATTAGAATTTATTTCATCTGTTATTTTATATACATTTAATTTATCAATTTTACTTGGTATATCTGCAGATATTTTATATGAAATATTATCACCCTTATCCGCACTATTTAAATTTCTATTAATATCATTAGTATCTTTATCACTTTTTGTAATCCTCTCTATAGATTTAGAAACAGTTAATTTTTCATTAACAACATTAAGTACATCTGGAGTCACCACCGCATTTTTATCATTATCAAATGATACAGTAAATTCATATCCAGTTTTATTATCTAAAATATATCCTTCATTATTTCCTAAATCAGTCTCAACAAATCTATAATTACCTTCTGGAAAACCATCAACCATTATTTTCCCTTCATCATCAGTCATAAGAGTTGCCTTATCATCAGAAGGATAATTTCTCCAAACATTTCCTTCCTTTTTTTGCAATAAAAACTTAACCCCTTCTAAAGGCTCATTATCTTGATTTTTATTAAATAGAGTAATAGAACCATAGGAAATTTCAGTTTTTGGATTTACTTCAACATCATAAATAAAATCTGTACCATTTTCATTGGTCATTGGTATATCAACTAAGAAATTTTCAACCTTATCTTTAACATTAGAAGGTACATCTTTTTCAACAACTAAATATCTTCCCAAAGTTAAATCATTAAATTTTACTTTTCCATCTTCTCCAGTAATTAATGTTTGCACAGGTTGACCTACTGGTTCAGTAGTAGACGTTGTATCAGAATCAACTTTGTAAATACTAAACTTTGCTCCAACAATTGCGTTTTTCACTTGACTTTCCGAATTATTATATATACCATACCTTGTAATCTCTAAACTACCAGATTTTTTTGTATAATCAACAGCTTTTACACTTCCAATAAGTGCTTGAATAAGTAAAATTATCAATATCAAAATTATTAAAGTTTTTTTATTATTTTTGGCTCTCTTACCACCAGAAAATTTAAACATTGTTCTCATATCTCTGACCACTCTTTTTCCTCCTTTATTTACCCTAACCTTTTTGTTTACTAGTAGTAAAATTACCAAGGACAATATACCAGTAATATAAAATCCTATTTTTCCAAAAGCTCCTGTACCAGGAAGTCCCGTTTTCTTTGTATTTCCGATTGTTTTTTGAATATCAAAATAATCTGAAGTAATTTCAAAATCAACTGGAGCTGATAAACAATTATAATTATCTGGTGCTTTAATTTCTGTTACTCTATACTTTCCAACTTCCAAATTTGTAAATTTTATTTTTCCATTATCATCTGTATTCTTGTCAATTGCTGAAAAATTTTCATCAACTACAAATTTTCCAGCTCCATCATCTTTCAATTTTTCCAACTTAAATTCAGCACCTGATAAAACTTTACTATTGTCCTTTGAATCAACTTTTGTAATCTCAATACTTCCAATAATTACTGGAAGTGTTTTGGAAGTATACGTATCTTCCAATTCAATTTTTTCTGTGTTTTTAGCATTTATACCTAAAATAGGATTTTCCGATAAATCTATTTTCTTAACTGTCCCATCTTTAAAATATACATTAGCAATTCTACTACAATTATAATTTTCTAATTCATAATTTTTTTCTGCAAAATAATACTTTTCCCCATCAATACAATGAATATTCCAACTATATTTTCCATCAAGAAGACCGTTATATTTATATAAATTAAGTTCTCTATCAGATGTTTCATCAATCGTTTTTAATCTAAAATAAGGTTTGGCATCATTTTCATCAACCGATACATCAATTCCAAAAGAATTTGAATCAACATATGTCATTAATTGATTTTTTTCACTATCTGATAATCCATTAATTTTTTTAGTAACTGGTATATTAACACTATTAGCCATTATTACACCATCAATATGCCAACCATTTGATCGTTCTTTTTTCAAAACATAATATCTTGTTTGATAATTTCCTATATTATCTACCTCTCCAAAATTAATAGTTGGTTGAGGTGTATTAGATGATCTTAATTCAAGAACAATATTATTTTCTTTCAAATAATTTAAAATTTGAGTATCTACCTTATCAGTGGTCATTTCTGTCATTGGAATAAATTCATTTTTATTTCTAATTCCCTCTATAACAATTTGTGTATTCAAATCAGTATTGTCATATTTCGTTCTAAATAAAGATCTAATATTTGCATCAGCATCACTTGCAAATATATTATCAGTTCCAACTGTGTTTATTGTATTTTTTGCCAAATAAATGTGACCAATTGCAAGAAAATCTGTATATATATTATTTGGGCGTGACGTTACACTACCAGCCACATCTAAAATTGTTCCAGTTTCATTTATACTAATTAATACTAAATTAGAAAATTCCTCATATTTTGCACTTACACTTATAACATTACCAAATAAATGAACCTTATTATCTTTATCAACCATCTGGATTACACCATCTGCATTTTTAGAAATAACACTTCCTGGTGTAAGTATAACAGTATTTCCATCTATATCTTTACTTTCCCAATATTTAAAATTAAACTCACGCCCCCACATATGAGAAGCACCTGGACTATTATCTTGAAAAATAGTTGTATCTTTCCCTTGAATTACGGCATTCCCATTTATCACATCACTCAAATTATTATAAAAAATAAATCTGCCATTCTCAGGTTCCATCCCTGCAATATTAGGAACTATAATATTTCCTGTTATATCCTGAACATTTGACATATTATCAGGTAATTGTGGTTGATACTCAGACCATTTTCCAGATGACAATTCGGTTTTATTCAAGTTTCCAAATATATCAAAAACAACACAAGCATCCAATTCCTTTTCTGCTTCATACAATGAAAAATGTGAATTTCTATCAGCTTCTTTCCATGTTAAATAATATTTCTTAGAGTTATTGGATCCCCCATAAAAATTTAAATATTGAGTTTTATTAATATTTGATATAATAATATCACCCTTATATAAATCTATTACATTTTTTCGAACAAAAACATAACTCTCATACTCAGTATCATTTTCAGAAACTGAATCAAGAAAAGTAATGTTACCATTGGAATCAATTGTTAAATACTGATTCGAATTATTTAGCATTTGATATAGATATCCATCATCTTTAGGTATACCATTTTTAAATGTCCATACACTATCTTTGGGTTCAACTACTTTAGATGCATTATCATAAAAAAACATATTAACATTTCCAACTATAGCATTTTTTCCCTCTGCCATCATTGTTTTACCTGTCATACACGCACTCGTTGTTTTGTTACCATTTAAACTAGTAAGAATAAAAGATTTATCATTCAAATATGCTAAATCAGAAATATTGACTTCATTACATCTCATGTTAGAAGACACTGTGGAGGACTTTTCAGGCATTGCAGATACTATTTTAGAATTATTTTTTCCTCTATTTAATTTTACAAAACTAATCAAATTAACCATAGCAAATAAACATACTATGGCTACAAGTATCATATACTTCAAATACTTCATTTTCTTTCTTGACATTACAATTCATCCTTACTTTTACCCAAATATATTTATTTAAAAAGTTCAAAAAACTCTCTAATACTGCCAAAAATCTAATTATTACAATTATTATTATATATTTTCAATAATTTATTTTCAATTATATTATAAATTTGTAATATGATTGAAACAAAAATTTTACATTACTTTGAATGTCTTCCCCTCTGTGATTTTCCTTTCAATAAAAAAAAAGTACCAAACATCATAATAATAAATAATACAATAAAACAATTAAAAAGTTTTTTACGTTTTTTTATTGTATCCTCTTTTATATTATCCATAATATCATCACTAACAAAATTCTTTTCAGCATCCGAATTTTCAACCCTTTTTCCACGTACCAGCAATCTATTAGAATTAATATATCTAGGTGTACATGTAACTAATGTTATAAAATCATCATTCTCATTTCTATCTATTGCATGTTGATATGAAGGTTCAACAACTCTAATATCATCAACTTCATATTCCAAAACTTTATCTAAAACATATATATAAAATTTATCACCTAAAACTAATTCATCAATATAGTCAAACATAGTAGCTTTAGCAAGTCCAGTATGTCCTGCAAGAACACAATGAGTTCCCTTTCCTCCAATTGGAAAAGAAGTTTCAGGCATATGACCAATTCCATTTTGTAAAACAGATTCAGAAACACCATGATATATAGGTAAATAAACATTTATTTTTGGAATACTTATGTATGCTAAAACATTACCTATATTTAATATATTTAAATAATTTCCATATTCCGAATTATCATTATACTCATTATCTAAAGATATATTAATTCCACTATCCTTATTCAAATTATCATTATATTCCTTGGCTTTTACAAGTTCATTATTTTTCTCATCATTACTTAAATTTTCCACATCTTCCACATAATGTTGAATAACTTCAGTTTTTGAATATGAATTAATATAATTAGATAATATAGGATATGATAAACACATAATTCCAATAAAAAACAAAACAACTTCTAAAAATTTTTTTTTCATTATTTACCTCTCACAAAAATTTATACAATTATATCATATATTATCCTATTTATTATATTTTTACCACTATTAAAACTTAAAATTCATTCTTTTCCTACAAATTATCCATTACATATGTAATTAGATTTTCTAATAAATTCCTTTATTTAAAGCTTATATAGAATTCAATATATATAACATTTTTTGCACAAAAAAAACCTATAAGAATTCAAACGAATTCTTATAGGTTTTTTATATTTCAAGATATTGCTATCTCTTATTATTATTCAATAATTTCTGAAACAACACCTGAACCTACTGTACGTCCACCTTCACGAATAGCGAATCTTAATCCTTTTTCGATAGCGATTGGAGTAATAAGTTCAATTGTCATATCAACATTATCACCTGGCATAACCATTTCTGTTCCAGCAGGTAATTCAATAACACCTGTAACGTCAGT
>CAKPDW010000016.1 GCA_934149115.1 uncultured Clostridia bacterium | reverse complement strand
TTGTTAGGTTTATATTTAATAAAATATTTAAAAATAAAGCATAAGAATTTTTTTATAGTAGTAGCGAAAAATTACAAGTTTACTATGGAATTTTAAAACATGAAGTAACTTTGGTAGAAGAAAAAAATAAATTAGAATGGGTAACTATAAACGAAGAATTATTGGATAATTCTAAATTTGCAGGAAACTATAATATACCACATATAATAAGACAGATAAAAGTTTATTTGAGAAGTGGAACAGATATTGATAAATATTAGAATGTATGGAGGTATTGATGTGAAATAGTAACATTATGTGGAAGTTTAAAATTTCAAAAAGAGATGATGAAAGTTGCAGAAAAAATAGCGTTAGACGGATATTGCGTTCTTACACCAGTATATCCAGTATTAGAGAATATAGGGAGAACCGAAGAACAATTAATAAAACTGAAAGAAGCACATTTTAAAAGAATAGAATTATCAGATGCTATATTAGTAGTAAATATAAATAATTATATTGGAAAAAGTACAAATTTAGAAATAGATTATGCAAAAAAATTAGGTAAAGAAATTATATATTATACCGATTTAATCGAAAAAAACTAGAGCAACATGATTATTTGTTTTCTATAGAATAGAAAGTACCATATATAATAAAAGGCCCTACTCTCAGTTTTATTTGAAAGTAGGGTTACGGTTTATAATTTTTTTCTGTAGGTTATTATAAATATGTTATATGGGCCGGTAACTCGGAAGGCATATGTGCCAGTAGAGATATCGACTATTTCGTACTCATTACTCAATTCATTTAAAAATGACAAATATTCTTGTTCATCTTCAGTTTCAAATAATGAATATCTATATTTAGTACTTGTATCTTTTGCATTCTTGCATACTTTATATGTCACAGTATAAAGAGTATGACAGGTAAATGTATGACTATATGCACCATTTGAAATAGATACTATTTCTTGGGTACTTGAACGATCTAATTCGTTTAAGAATTCAAGATATTCTTCTGAATCCTCAGTTTCGAAAAACGAATAGTCGCTTAACTTTTTAGTTTCGGCTTTTTGTGTGGAACTGCCACAACCAGAAAGTGTAATAGTAAAAAATACCAGCAAACACATCATAAAAATAAACCGCTTTTTCATATTGATTCCTCCTTTTAATTATTCGGAGGACTGTGCCTCCGAAAGTTTTGTTTCAAAGGCTACAAAAAATGTGTTACGATATTAGTATACTATATTTTACATAAAATAGCAAATTTTACGATTTCGAATTATTTACTTGTCTAGTACATAAAGTATTTGTTTGAAATACAACTGCTGTTGAAAAAACTATGTGAATTGTAGTATAATATGAATGTTGTTATTTGTAGTTATGCTAACTATAATAAAGTTGGCGATGTAAAAATTCTCTATAGCTAATGTAAGGAGGAAAAATTATGGCATTTTTTAGAAGAAAGCGGAAGAAAACTACTGATACAAAGATAAATGTAGAAGATGTTTATGTTATAACTGCTAGGGTGACTTCAAGTCATAAGGATGAAACAGACTGTATACCTAGGGATGTTAATATGCTTTTTTTAGCCAAATATGAGGATGAGGAGTATTATGAACTTTTTTCTGGTAAAAAGTTTAAGAGGGAAGAACGAACTAAAAGTGGATTTGTAGTGCGAACTTTCGATACTCCATATGTGAAAAAGGCTGACCCTTTGACAAAGTATCTAAAAGATAAGTCAAAAAAGGAATTTGATATTCAACAGTTGTCTGATTGTTGGAGAGAGCTTAAAGAAGAAGTTAATAACCATAACTAAAATTAAAATGTCAATAAAAGCACGGGTTTTTTATAAAAAATATCCGTGCTTTTTACTGCAAATATTTCCATTCGTTTTCTATAGTTGTTCTATATGTATATGTTCCTATTTCACCAAAAGATTTAAAGATAGAGTCAATTAATAAGAAACTTCCTGCTACTACAATAGTATCAATGCTAATTAAATTGTTAAATGCAGAATCGATATTGTCTGCGATACTCATAAATATAAAGCTTATTAAAATAGATACGAATTCTTTCATTTTTTACCTCTGTTTGTATTATAACAAAATTGTACTATATTTAGACTATATGTTAAGAAATTGTAAAATACAAGGATTTGTGGTATAATTACCAATGCATAAATAATAATATGTTATTTTTATAATCTCCTTTTGAGATTAGACACAAAGAAACAATGGCAATTTATAATTAGTGAAGGAGGAATTTATATGGAAGAACGGCTTAAGAGTATAATGAGGTTTTATCTTTTGGCTACACGGCTGAAATATAAAATAAGGAGTGGTTGGGATGAAACTCATTGGAATGTGAGTAAGGAAAGACTTGAGAGTGTTGCTGAACACGTTTATGGAACATGTATACTTGCATTAAGTATTGATTCTGAATTTGAAACAAATTTGAATGTTGATAAAATAATAAAAATGCTGGTATTACATGAACTGGGAGAAGTTATTATAGGGGATATTACTCCTTTTGATAATATTACTCCTGAGGAGAAGATGAAACGTGAACACGCAGCAATGAAAGACGTTCTTGGAGATTTAGTCAAGAATGAAGAATATTTTGCATTATTGCTGGAATTTGATGCCAAAAAGACACGAGAAGCAGTTTTTGCGCATCTGTGCGATAAATTGGAGGCTGATATTCAGGCGAAGGTTTATCAGGATATGGGATGTCAAAATCCTTTGGATGAGCAGAAAAAAAATGTGGCTTTTAAAAGTGAATCTATTCAGCAAATGTTGCAAGATGGAGCTAAAACAGCATTTGATATTTGGTACGAATGGGATAAGGCTTTATTTGCAGATGATGAAAAATTTTCGGCACTTCTTGATTATCTCAAAAAAGTTAATACTCAAACAGATTTTTAATGTAACTCGTAAACAGAATTGTTAAGGAGGAAAATAAAATGGCAGAGCTCAATTTTTTTTCTGTATTAAAGAGTAACTTAAAATGTGCTTTTTGTAAAAATAAGTATTGTCCAGTTAGGTATATGCCTCAAAGAAGGATAGTTCACTATTGTGATGGTACACGGTATGTTACCAAGTGTGAGAAAGATAGAAAGGCGCATGAAGAAAAAATTTTTAAGAAGCGATAAGGAAAAAAAGTTAGTTAGCTGAAACATAGAATGTATTATCTATTAATGGTGATACATTCTATGTTTATTAAAAATTTGAAAGGAGTATGCATTATGACTGACCGAATTTTACGGAAAATAAGAATGGATATACACAACAATTTTGGTAAAAAAGTAGATTGGAGTTCAATTCCAACTGGTAATTTTAATTGTTACATGTTTGCTATATTTAATACGGTATCTACAGAAACGTTAGATTGTGTGAAAGATGGAAAAGTTTTTTTGAATAGCCTTATACATGAAGAAGTTATGTATTTTGGCAGAATTGGACAGTTTTCAGGGAATACAAGATATTCTACTGTTCCTGAAGTAATCAATGCCTGGAAGGGTGATTTGAGAATTTTGGGAATTTTAGCTGAGGAATGTTCACTTGATGAAAAACTTCCAAATGGGTATGTTAAGGTTGCCTTTTTTTATGATATTAATAACCGTTCTAATTTTCATTTTATAAGACAAGAAGGTGAAAAATGGATACATAAACCAGGATGGTTTCATGATGTTGAGGAATTAGAAGTACCAATTGAGAAATTTTTTTATAATGGTTTGGAATTAATTGGAATTTTTCGGTTAAGTTTAATCAAAGACTGTGGTTAGTACCACAGTCTTTGATGTATAAGAAAAAATCTAGGTATGGATTTTTATGGAAATATATGTTATAATAGGAATGTAATTTAATTACCTTGCAATAGCAAGTTTAGATAGAGTAGCTGTCAACAATAATTATTGTGATAGGAGGAGCAAAAATGAGAGCAAAAATTATTTGTATTTTTTTGAGTGTTTTCTTAGTTAGTTTTTTAGGTGGTTGTACTGCAGAGGAAAAAGAAGATGTTTCAAGAGTTGTTAAGAGTTTTGAAGATGCATCAGATATCTTACGGGATAAGCTGGAAGAAGAAAATACAGCTAGAGGCATAATCAAAGATAACAAAAAAAGTAGTACAGAAAAAAACAAGAAAAATACTACTGAAAAGAAAGTAGAAAAAAACGAGAGAAAAACTAGTTCTCAGAAAAATACGGAAAAGAGAACTGAAGAAGAAAAAACAGTTCAGGATTTTTCTGATGAAGAACCTGAAGCAGATGAATCTTCTAATGAAACAACTGAAGATGATTATTATGTAGATGAAGATGACGACTATACAACAGATGATGAGGGAGAGATTATTCAATCTGTAACATATTCAAATGACTCAGATGATGCATTTTACTATGAAGTAGTTTTATACGAAAATGGTAATGTTCATGTTTGGGCTTATAATGGTATGGATGAAGAAGATTATGATCTCGAATCTGATGTTTTTGTTGCTATAGACGTAAGTAGCCTTGTAGAAAGTAATGGAGAAGTTATCTTAAGAGGTGGACAGATAATTAACTACAAATATGGTTGGATTGATTTAGAAGATTAATGAGGGGCCCTAGCTGATATACTTATATCAGTTAGGGTTTTTATCTTATAAAAAGCTTTCCAAAATTCTTATAAGATAAAAATAGCAAAGCATATGAACAAAGATATGAATTAAAAAATTTACTTTTGTTCTATAGAATAATAGATATAAATAAAAATTTACAAAAAAATATACAATAAATAAAAAATATGATATACTAATAAAGTCTAAAAAAGAATTTATTAAGTTTTTAATTATTAATTGATATGGAGGATGTTATGGGTTTTTTTGATAAGTTAAAACAAGGACTAGGAAAAACAAAAAAAACAATAGATGATAAAATAAATAATGTTTTTGCAAATTTTAGAAAAGTCGATGAAGATTTACTTGAGGAACTGGAAGAAGCTTTAATTATGTCTGATATAGGCATAGAAACTTCTGTTAAAATTATTGCTGAATTGAGAAATAGAATAAAGAAAGAAAATATTCAAGATGAAGAAGCTGTTAGAAAAGTGTTGAAAGAGGAAATGATTAAATTATTGGATGTTGATGATACATCTTTAAATTTGAGTACTGTTCCTTCTGTTATTTTAGTAGTTGGAGTTAATGGAGTAGGTAAAACTACTTCTATTGGAAAAATTGCAAATAATTTAAAAAAGTCTGGAAAGAAAGTTGTTATTGCTGCTGCTGATACTTTTAGAGCTGCTGCAGTAGAACAGATTGAGATTTGGGCTGATAGAGCAGAGTGTGATTTAGTAAAAAGACCAGAAGGAAGTGATCCAGCTTCTGTTGTGTTTGATGCAATTCAAGTTGCTAAAGAAAAAAATGCAGATGTTTTAATTTGCGATACTGCTGGAAGACTTCATAATAAAAAGAATTTGATGGATGAGCTTGCAAAAATTAATAAAGTTATTAATAGAGAATTACCTGATTCTGCTAAAGAAGTTTTACTTGTTTTGGATGGTACAACAGGTCAAAATGCTATTATGCAGGTTAAGGCTTTTAAAGAAACTACAGATATTACAGGAATTGTTTTGACTAAATTAGATGGAACAGCCAAGGGTGGTGTAGTTGTTGGTATTGTTGCTGAAAACAAGATACCAGTAAAATTTATCGGAGTTGGTGAAGGCATTGATGATATGGAGAAATTTAATTCAGCTGATTTTGTTAATGCAATTATTTAACTAGGAATTAATTGATAGTAAAGAGCTAATTGGTATGAAATATAGATTATATTTAAAATAAAATAGTGAAAGGATAAAAAAATGAAAGAGAAAGTAAAAAAGATTGTATCTAGAAGATTAATCGTAATATTTTTCTTGATAGTATATGCACTAATATTTCTTATTTCTACAAGAAGTGAGTATTTACAGTATAAGGAGATTGGACAACAATATGTTTCTATATTTGAAAAAAATATAAAGACTAAATATTTGTTTTTCTTTGTTAGTTTTATAATTGCTTATATAATTATTTTTATCTCAAATAAAATGGTTAGAAAAACACTGAAAGAATTATTTGATAAAGAAGAAAAGAAAATGCCACAATTGCCAAACAAATCAATTTCATTTATTGTTGGTGTAATTGTTGCTTTTATTGCACAATGGACATTAACACAAAAGTTTTTAATGTTTACAAATGTTGCACAGTTTGGTATTAATGATCCAGTTTTTGGTATGGATATATCGTTTTATATGTTCCAGTTACCTTTTATAAAAGCAGTTTTAATTTTCTTTATTGCTTTTTTGGCAATACTTACTGTATATGTATCTGTATATTATATTGTTATTATAAATGTTTGCTTAGATGGGGTAGATGCAGATGAATTGAGAAAAAACAATTTCTTGAAACAGTTATTTACTTATATTTTTATAATTGCTGTATTAGTAGCTGGATTAATGGTTTTGAGCTCTCAAGAAGTTGTTACAGGAAATTTAATTACATTAAAAGATGAGGCAAGAACCCAATTAGTCGGAGCAGGGATTACTGAGGTTAAAATTAAAGTAATTGGTTATAGAATACTTGGGGTTGTTATTTTATTTTCTTTGATTAGAGTTATTAAATATTTGAAAAAGTTTAAGGTCAAGAAAATTATTACATCAATGTTAATAACACCTATTTATTTAGTTGTATTATTTGTTGTAATGACAGGTTTTCAATATATATATGCAGAAAGAAACGAATTAGATAAACAGAAAGATTATATTGATGAAAATATTAAGAGTACAAGAAGTGCTTATAATATTGAAATAGATGAAAAAAATATTGATAATACATCAAACTTAGATGATTCAACTATTTCTAAGAATTCGGATTTAATTAGACAAATTACAATTGTTGATAAAGCTACTACTTTGGCTAATCTAGCTGAATATAAAGATAGTGAAGGTTATTATACTTATCAAAATACACAGTTAGGTAGATATGTAGTTAATGGAAGAAAAAAATCTTTGTATATTACACCTAGAGAAATAATTAGTGGTGCTAATAGAACATATAATAACAAAACATATCAATATACACATGGATATGGCGTTGTTATTTCAGAAGCAAATAATGTTGATAAAACAACTGGTGGAATATCATATATTCAATCTAAATATACAAAAGATGAAGATAAAATAGAAATTGCAGAACCTCGTATTTATTTTGGATTAGCAACAGATGATACTGTTGTTACAAATGTTAAAGATAAAAAAGAGTTTGATTATCCTACTTCTACAACTACATATACAGAAAATGAGTATGATGGAAAAGCAGGAATTTCAGCTAATTTATTTGATAGAGCAGTTCTTTCAATTACAGAAAAAAATTATAAATTGTTATTTAATACGAGTATGACTTCTGATAGTAAAATTTTGATGAATAGAAATATTCGTGATAGAGCAAAAGTATTGCTTCCATATTTAGTATATGATGAATCTCCATATATGGTTATAAGAGATGATGGAGAATTGGTATGGGTATTAGATGCATATACGACTTCTAATAGTTATCCATATTCTCAAAAATCTACAATTCAAGTAGAAGGAAAGTATAAAGAAATTAACTATATAAGAAATTCTGTAAAAGTAATTGTTGATGCTTATGATGGAACAACAACTTTTTATATAACAGATACAACAGATCCAATTGCTATGTCTTACTATAATATGTATCCAGAACTATTTGCAAATAAAAATGAGAGTATACCTGAGGATATTCAAAAGAATATTGTATATCCAGAATTTTTATATAAAATTCAGTCAGCTGTGTTGGAAAGATATCATAATGTTAATACAGAGATTCTTTATAGAGGTGATGATGTTTGGCAAGCTGATACTCAGGTAGGTACAGATGATTCTAAACAAGAAGCAATTGAGCCTTATTATACAGCTTTGAAAACTATTGAATCAGATAATGAAGAATTAGGATTAGTATTACCATATACAAAGTCAAATAAACAAAGTTTAAATTCATATTTGGTTGGAACATATGAAAATGGTCAAAATAAATTAGTTTTATATAAACTTATTTCAGATACAACATTGCCAGATATTAAACAATTAAATGTTCAAATAGATCAGGATAAAACTATTTCTGATGAATTAGACAAATTAGATACAACAGGAACACAAATAATTAGAAAAACATATATAGTTCCAATTGAAAATAATATTTTGTATGTTGAACCTGTATATCAAGTTTTATTAAATGAACAGTCAAAGGTGCCAACACTGAAAAAAGTTATTGTTGCATCTGGTACAAAAGTCGCTATAGGTGATGATTTAACAGAGGCATTAACAACATTATTAACTGATTCTGCAGGTAAAATAGAATTTGTTAATACTGATGATAAAGAACAATTAATTAATGCTATTATAAAAGCTAGTGGTAATTTGAAGGAATCTACTGAGTCAAAAAATTGGGAACTTATAGGTTCTGATATAGAAAGATTACAAAAACTAATTGATCAATTAGATACACTTGAAAAGCAAGAAGAAAGTTCTAATAAAAGTAGTATTCTTGATATAATAGAATAATTCATGTAATTTCTCCAAACAATATATATGTTTGGAGAAGTGATATGATAAAAAGATTTATAGATAATATAGAAAAACTAAATAAAATTATGGAGAAATCCAGAATAGTAGAATTAACAGAATTATTGCAAAGTAAGAGAAAAATTTTTGTTAGAAATTTGATTGCAGGAATTTCCAAAGGTTTAGGATTTAGTATAGGTTTTTATGTTATTACTGCCATACTTATTTATTTGTTGCAATATATTGTTAGGTTAAATATACCTGTGATAGGAAAATATATTTCTGATATTGTAGATATAGTTGAACTTAACAAAAAATAAAATTGATAAAGGAGAGAGAAAAATGAATTTAGCAAATAAACTTACTATTTTTAGAGTAATTTTGGTTCCAATTATGGTAATATTCGCATATTTACCAATAGGTGGAGAGGTGTATGGTGTTGCTGTGACAATGCTTATAATGGATGCAATTTTTATAATTGCTTCAATTACTGACAAGCTAGATGGATACATAGCTAGATCAAGAAATCAAGTTACAACTTTTGGAAAATTTTTAGATCCTTTAGCTGATAAGATTTTAGTTTTATCTGCTATGGTAATTTTAGTTCAAATGGGAAAATTACCAGCATGGATTCCAATTATAGTACTTGCAAGAGAATTTATTGTTTCAGGTTTTAGACTAATTGCTGTTGAAAAAGGTGGAATTGTTATTGCAGCTTCTGTATGGGGAAAATTAAAAACTGTAACTCAAATGATTGCTATTATTTTTGCTTTTGTTGATATTGGTGGATTCTTTAGTTTTACATATATTAATTTAACAGGTGGATATTTAGCAATAAATATAATTTCTTCTGTAATGATGGCAATTTCAACTGTTGCAACAATCTTTTCAGGATGGAATTATGTTTGGGGTGGAAGAAATTTATTTAAAGAAGATAATAAAAGTAAATAAATTAAAATACGATTTTATTGATTGGAGTGTTACATAAGATGACTAAAAAACAGGCAGAAAAAAGAATAAAAGAATTGAGAGAAATTACATCATATCATGCTAAGAAATATTATGATGATGATAATCCTGAAATAAGCGATTTTGAATATGATATGTTGATGTTAGAATTACGTAATTTGGAGAAAAAATATCCAGACTTAATAGATGCAAGTTCACTTACACAACATGTTGGTGGAACTGTTAAAGAAGGTTTTGAAAAGGTGACTCATGAGGTGCCACTTCAAAGTTTATTAGATATATTTAATTTTGAGGATTTGAAGGCTTTTGATGAGAGAGTTAGAAAAGTTGCAGATGAAAATAATATTCCGTTGAAATATGTTGTAGAAACAAAGATTGATGGCTTATCTGTTAGTCTAGAATATAAAAATGGAATTTTTGTTAGAGGAGCGACTAGAGGAAATGGTCTTGTAGGTGAAGATATAACTGAAAATTTAAAAACAATTCCTCATATTCCTCAAAGGTTGAATGAAGATGTTGATATAATTGTTCGTGGTGAAGTATTTATTTCTAAAGAAGGTTTTGATAAATTAAATGAAGAAAGAGAAATTTTAGAACAACCTTTATTTGCTAATGCTAGAAACGCAGCAGCTGGTTCTTTAAGACAGTTAGATAGTAGAGAAACTGCTAAAAGGCCATTAGATATTTATATTTTTAATGTTCAAAAATCTGATACTATAGATTTCAAATCTCATTTTGAATCTTTGGATTATATGGAGAAACTAGGATTTAATGTAAATCCAGTTAGAGTTTTTTGTGAGAATTTATCTGAAGCTATAGATGCAATTAATAAAATAGGCGATGATAGAGAGGATTTGTCTTTTGGAATTGATGGTGCTGTTATTAAAGTTGATGACTTGCATTTAAGAGAGATTTTGGGAACAAATTATAAAACTCCAAAATGGGCAATTGCATACAAGTATCCTCCTGAAAAGAAAGAAACTCTTTTAAAAGATATTGTATGTCAGGTTGGAAGAACAGGAGCTATTACACCGATGGCAATACTTGAACCTGTTAAGGTGGCAGGTTCTACAATTTCAAAAACTACATTGCATAATGAAGATTTTATAAAAGAAAAAGGATTGATGATTGGGGATACTGTGGTTATTCAAAAAGCAGGTGATGTTATTCCTGAAGTCGTTGATGTTGTAACAGCTAAAAGAGATGGTACACAAAAAGAATTTCATATGCCAACTAAGTGCCCTGTATGTGGTGCTGATGCAGTTAGAGAAGAAGGAGAAGCTGTGTTAAGATGTATAGGAATTGAATGCCAGGCTAAGTTATTTAGGAGCATTTGGCATTTTGCTTCAAGAGAGGCTATGAATATAAAAGGACTTGGTTATTCAATTATTGAAGAACTTTTGAATAGAGGCTTGATAAAAAATATCCCTGATTTATATTTACTTACAGTTGATAATGTAAAAACTTTAAAAAAAGATGGTACAAAATTTGCACAAAACTTAATTGATGCAATTGAGGAAAGTAAGAAAAATGATTTATATAGATTAATTAATGCATTGGGAATTAGACATGTTGGTGTGAAAGGTGCGAAAAGTTTAGCTAAAAGATTTAAGAGTATGGATGAATTAATGAATGCTTCTTATGAAGATTTACTTGCTGTTGATGATACTGGAGAAATTACTGCACAGGCTATTTACGAATTTTTTGAACAGGAGCAGACAAGGGATTTAGTTCAAAAGTTAAAAGTTGCTGGCGTAAATATGGAAGCATATGTTGAAGAAGGTGCTGATGAGAGATTTGCTGGTATGACTTTTGTCCTTACAGGTGCACTTGAAAAATATACTAGAGATGAAGCTGGAGCAATTGTTGAAAAATTTGGAGGTAAAGTTTCTGGTTCTGTTTCTAAGAAAACAACTTATGTTTTGGCTGGAGAGGATGCTGGAAGTAAGCTTGATAAGGCTAATAAATTGGGGGTTACTGTTATTTCAGAAAATGAATTTGATGAAATGACTAAATAGATTTTAAATGATGAGGAGTGAAATATGGAAGGATATTCTTTTGAACAGTTCTGGAAGGATTTGAGAGATGGATATCAAATTTACTTTGATTATATGGATGTTAGATATTTGATTTATAAGATGCAGAAAAATTGTTACAAAAAAGAAATGATTACTGAATTAAAGAAATCTCCATTGCAGAAAAATGAAATAATTACTTTGAAAAGAGTTAAGGAGTTATTTGATTTTATGAGTAATTTTGAATACAAAGCTTTTTAAGTATTTTCTTGACAAATGTGTAGAAAAATTTTAAAATAGATAGGAGTAAGCTGAATAGTTGCTGATGATAACCGCAAGGTTCCATGAGAGGAAAGTCCGGGCTCCATAGAGCAATGGTGCTAGATAACGTCTAGTGAGGGTGACCTTAAGGAAAGTGCAACAGAAAATAACCGCCATGTATGTGGTAAGGGTGAAAAGGGGAGGTAAGAGCTCACCGGAGAAATAGTGATATTTCTTGTTCGTGTAAACCCCACCTGGAGCAACACCACTCATAAGTAGAAAGATTAAAGACTGCTCGTCTCTTTTTATGTGGGTAGGTGGCTTGAAATATATAGTGATATATATTCTAGATAAATGGCTATTCATGACAGAACCCGGCTTATAGGCTTACTTTTTAAATGACTGAATGGGCTTAGTCCATTCAGTCATTTATTAATATAATAGGAAAGTCATGCTGACTTTTCTATTATATAAAAAATTGCACAGAAAATTTATAAAATAAATTTTCGCGCTCGAACAAATTTACTGAAAATTTCAATTTTATAGAAAAATATAAAGAGTAGAGTAAAGACTGAAAATTGAAAATTTTCAGATTTGTTCTATAATAGAAAATTTTTTTCATATTATTTTTATATTTTTTAGTAGTTTTATTATGAATTTTGAAAAATTTCTGTCTTGATTTTTTTTAAAATTACATATAGAATATTTTTATAAATATTATTGAGGTTTTAGAAAATGATTAATAATTTTAAAAGTGAAAATGGTTCAATAACTGTATATGTTCTTGTTGCAATGTTGTTTTTACTTGCGATTATTACGGCTAAATATATATTGGCAAATAGGCAATTAGAAACTCAAGTTGTGGCTTTGGACAAAATTAGAAATGTGTACAGTCAGCCAAATGTTTCAAGTGGTGATTCTGATAGTGGTGGTGGTGAGACTTCTTCTGATGGAATAGTTCCACCAACTATTGATGATTCTAATATTTCAATTCCTATTTATAATGGGGATGCATATTCGTATTTTAAGACTTGGAATCAACAGCCTTATTATATATATCAAGAAGGAGCTTGTTATGTTGGTGGAAAGAACAAGAAGTATGTGTTAATGTCAGATATTACTGTAAATATTTCTGGATATAATTTTTATTCAGATTTATTGGCAAGTAAAATTGATTTCAATAATCATGTTATTTATACTAATGATGGTTATTTTTATTATGGATATATGCAATGGGGAAATGCGTAAAATTCTTATGAAACAATAATTTGAATCATGAGTCACTTTAAAAGAGGTGACTCATTTTTGTAGATATTATTAAGAAATAGATAATTTAGAAAGAGGGAATGTGAAATGCCAGAGGCACCAGAGATTGTTGAAATGCGAAAAAATGCAAGTGATAGAGAATATGTTTTGAAAACAGTTAATCAAAATGGAAAATTATTGGAATTTGCTGATGAGTGTTTTCATAATGATAGAGAAATTGTTTTGGATGCTGTTAAAAATAATCCTGAGGCATTGGAGTTTGCTAGTCCTAATTTGAAAAAGGATAGAGAGATTGTATATGATTCAGTTAGTAAGCTTGGTTGGACTTATTGTTATGCTGATGAATCTTTGAAAAATGATAAAGAGCTGTTGTTGGCCGGATTAGAAAAGTCTGGACAAATATTGTATTTTGCATCTAAAGAAATGAGAGACGATAAAGATGTTGTTATGAAAGCTATTGAGAATAAACCAATAATTGTGAAATATGCTAGTAAAAGGTTAAGAAATGATATAGATATTGGTTTAGAGGTTATGAGTAAAGAGAAGAAATGTTTTATGTTTTTGGAACCTGAATTACAGAAAAATGAAAAAATACAAGAGATAAAAAATGCAGAATAGAAAGGATTGTTGTGGGTAATGGAAAAAGAGATTAATGGTGTTATGATGCAGTATTTTGAATGGTACTTGAATTGTAATAAAAATTTATGGAATACAGTAAAAAAGAAGGGAGAAGTGTTATCTAAATTAGGTGTTACTTCTTTGTGGTTACCTCCTGCATATAAAGGAATTGGTGGTGCTAGTGAGGTTGGATATGCAGTTTATGATGTTTATGATTTAGGTGAATTTGATCAAAAAGGAAGTATAGCTACAAAATATGGTACGAAAGATGAGTATTTATCTGCTATTGTTGAGTTACAACAATCTGGAATTGATGTTTATGCTGATATTGTATTAAATCATAAAATGGGTGCCGATAAGTCACAGACTATAAAGGCTGTAAAATGTGATTGGGATGATCATAATAAAGTAGAGAGTGATGAGGAGACTGTTGAGGTATGGACTAAGTTTACGTTTCCTGGTAGAAATCATAAATATTCTGATTTTGAGTGGAACTGGACTCATTTTGATGGAATTGATTATGACTGTAGAACTAAGCAAGTTGCTTTATATAAATTGAAAAATAAGACTTGGCAGATGGATGTGGATAAAGAACATGGAAATTATGATTACTTAATGGGTGCTGATATTGATTTTTCTAATAAAGAAGTTGTAGATGAATGTATGAAGTGGGGAAGATGGTATTGGGATTTAACTAGAGTAAACGGATTCCGTTTTGATGCTGTTAAACATATCGAATTTGATTTTATAAGAGATTTTATAAGAGAAATGAGAGCATATTCAAAAAAGAATTTGTTTGCTGTTGGTGAATATTGGAATAGCAATGTTGATGAATTAAAAAATTATATCGAAAAAACTGAGGGTGAGTTGAGTTTATTTGATGTTCCACTTCATTATAATTTTTTTCATGCATCTCATTCAAATGGTGAGTATGATATGTCAAAAATTTTAGATGGAACTTTGTTAAAAGAAAATTGGGGAAAGGTAGTTACTTTTGTAGATAATCATGATACACAACCTGGTCAGGCTCTTGAATCTTGGATTCCTGAGTGGTTTAAAGAAATTGCCTATTCAATTATTTTATTTTCTAGAAGGGGTTATCCTTGTGTTTTTTATGGAGATTTTTACGGAATAGAACATGATGGTATAAAACCTATGGAAAATTTAAAGACAATGATGCTTTTGAGAAAAGATAAGGCTTATGGTGAACAGGTAGATTATTTTGATAATCCAGATGTTGTTGGTTTTACTAGATTAGGTGATGATGCACATTACAAATCTGGTATGGCTGTGATTATGTCAGATAAGTTTGATGGATGTAAAAGAATGTATGTTGGCAAGAATTTTGCTGGAGACAAATTTATGGATTCATTAGGACACAGAAATGAAGAAATAATTATTGACGAGGAAGGCTTTGGTAATTTTGTTGTGACTGGAGGTTCTGCATCTGTGTATGTAAAGATATAAAAATATATAGAATAGTGTAATAAGAAAAAAATCTGAAAAGTTAATTTTTCAGATTTTTTCTTATTATTGTATACCTTAAACTTTTTGAGGATTAACATCATAAATGATTTGAAAATCTTCAAAATCATCTAGTTTGTTTTCTTCTAAGCATAGGAGATAATTGTTTAATTGCTTTTTTGTTTTACATGCTGCGATAATTGCTGGATTTAAGTCTTTTTTTAATGCGAGTGCTGTTGCTTTTTTTAATGCTTCTATTGATGAAGAAGCTTCACGATCTCTATATAAAGCATATGTTTCTCTAAATCTTGCAAATGCTTGGTTATGCATAAAGTGACTCAATGGCAATATGAATTCTTTTTCAATAACATTTTTGTATGAGTAATATGATGTAGGATATTGAGAAATATATTCATTTAATTCTGCTTTTTTATATGGAAGGTAGACTTTATTTTCTTTTTCTGAAATTATTAATACTTTATTTTCTGTTACACCAACAATATCAGAGTAGGATGTTTCAACTTGTATAGTTGATGAATTAGGTGAAATTAGATCTATAGTTTCAACAAGATTTTCGCCTAAATCCATACCAAACGTAGTTAACAAAAGTTTGGTTGAGTGATAAGAGGTAAAAGTATTTATTGCAATATTATTTTGAACAAAGTCTTTGTTTGCTTCATCAAGTAGTTCTATATATTTATTTAGTAATTCATTAATTTCGTTTACATGATTTGCAAAATTATTATCTTCATTGCTTAATATAAGATTCAAAAGCTTTGTACTAAGTGTTGATAATGTATTTTTTAAAGTTTTTAAAGTTACTGAATTTTTTTCAAGTAATGAATATGTGTTTTTTACATCTAAAAAATATTCTTTATTCGTATTAGAAAAGTCTTTTGTTGTTAGTGCTGTTAAAAATAGAGAGTATTTTTCTTCTTTAGATTGAATTTGTTCTATTAATTTTTCTACCTTGGATAATTCTTGATTGATATTTTTTAAGAAACTTAAATTTTCTTCTGAAAAAAATCTTGTTAAATCTTTTGTATTTTCTAAATTCATTTGTATACTCCATATAATTAAAATTTGTAAATATTATATCATAATAAAAAATAATATGTAAATTTGTAATATAAACGTGAAACAAAAGTAAGAATGTAACGAAAATGAGAATAAAATGTAAAAGAAATTTGTTAAAAAATGTTTTTTTATGTGATATACTCATGTTATCTAAATAAATACTAGGAGGATAAAAATGAAAAACAAATCAAAAGTTCTTGTAGTTGCGCTAATTGTTGCAGTATTAGCTTTAGCAATTGCGTATGCTTCATTTAATGGAGTATTAAAAGTTTCAGGAAAAGCAGATGCTTCAGGAAACTTTGAAGTTATATTTACAAATGGTGTAGTTTCATCATCAGATCATGGTACTGCTATAGTACAATCTGCAGATAATACCAAAATGACTGCAAATATTAAACTTTCTTATCCAGGAGATGGTTGTTATGTTACAGCAACAGTAAAAAATAATGGAACTGTTCCTGCAAAATTAACAGGATTCCATTTATATAATAAAGGGTCAACAACAGCATTTTCTAATAATGATATAGAAGTTTTAGTTCCTGATTTGAATACTTCTGGAAATGATGTATTACAACCAGGAGAATCTACTACTATTACTTTTACAGTAAAATGGAAGAAAGATTCAAAAGCAACATCTGCTACTGCTGAATTCGATATTGAGTTAGATTATGAGCAATCAACTACTGAATTCACAGGAAGTGCTTCAACTAATAGTTCTAAAAACTAAAGATTAAGGTGAAATGAAATAATATGTTACAAAAGTCGAGAAAAGTTACAATCTTGATGCTTGCAATATTGGCGACGTATTCCATTATAGCGAATTACAGTTTAGTAGGATATGGTTATATATATTACTATATTGTTAATCCGCTATTTTGGATTATTTTTATAGGGATTACAATGATTGTTACTGCTAAAACGAGTGAGACTACTAAAATGCGTGATAAAATTTTTGAATATACGTTAATAGCAGGTTTTGTAAATATAGGTATATATATTTTTTCACAACTTTTTATTGAAATAGGAAAAAATCCGTATTCGACTTCAATAAAGGGAATTTTAATGAATTTATACGTATATATATTGCCAATTGTTATGAAAGAGTATACAAGATTTAAGTTAATAAATAATGTATATGAAAAAGAAAAAAAGTCAATAGCTGTTATTGCTACAGTAATATATATTTTGGCTGATATTAGTACAATTGATTTGACAAATAGCCATAATGTTATTAAGTTTTTATTTTCAAATATTTTACCTATAATATCTGAAAATGTTTTGTGTAGCTATTTGGCTATGAATCGACTTTATAAGCCTGCTATATGTTATAGGGCAATTGTAAAATCATATTGGTTTTTATCACCTATATTACCAAAAGTTCCTTGGACTATAAATTCTGTTGTTGATACTATTGTTCCAGTAATTTTGTTTATATATATTCGTTATTTAAAAAACAAAGCAGAAGTAAAAAAAGATAAAAAACAAGTAGAGGTTTCTAATCCTAAAAATGTTATTTTGCTTGTTGTGGTTGTTGTTTTTGTGTTGTGGTTCGATATGGGAATTTTTCCAATAAAACCATCAGCAATAGCTACAGGAAGTATGGAAAAAACTTTAATGGTGGGGGATATTGCAATTTTGAAAAAATGTTCTGCAGAAGAACTTGAAGTTGGAGATATTATTCAATATCAAAAGGATGATTTTACAGTGGTTCATCGTGTAATATCTAAATATTCAGATAAAGGAAAATTATATTTTATTACAAAAGGGGATAATAATAAAGATGCTGATTTTGAACCTGTTGAGGAGAATCAGGTTTTGGCAAAAGAGATTTTTTCTATTAAATATTTAGGATTACCAGCTGTATTTTTAAACAATTTGAATATTGTATCAACACCTGATACATCAAGTATTGAAAAAGGTTCATAAACAAAAGAGGAGATATAATGAAAGAGAAAAAAGAAAGAAAAATAAAAATAAGAAGAACTGTTAGACAAATGTATTTTTTGATACTTTTAATTATTATGGTTTCTTCATTGTTTGTTTTGTATACATCTTACAATTCTGTTAATAAAAATGATTTTGTAAAAACAAATATATATGAATATAATAATAAATATTCATATTCATGTGATGTGACTATGCTGGAAAATGAATATATTGCTAAGGAAAATGTTCCAGATCAAAATGTGTATGTTACTGAATTAATGGATTCTGCTAATATTAATATGATATATAATTATGATGCTAATAAAGAATCTAATTTAGAATATAGTTACAAGGTTATAGGAACTTTGGAGGCAACGTATTCTAAAGATGGTGATGAGCAAAAGGTATGGAAAAAAACTGATGTGATTGTTCCTGCAAAACAAGAAACTGTTACATCAGATAAAATAGAAATAAATGAAAATTTTTTAGTTGATTTAAAAGATAAAATTAAGATGATAAAAGATTTTCAAGAGAAATTTGGATTACAAGTTGAGACAAAATATACTGTTTCTTTGGAAGTTTCTTCAAAAACATCAATAATGAATCAAGATGTAATTAATGTATATTCACCAAATGTTGTGTTTGATATAACATCTAAAACGACTACAGTTAAGACGACTACAGAGGATTCTGCTAAGCCACAAGTTGTAACAAAAATGATAAAAGAAAATGATCCATATAAAGAAGTGAGAAATTCTGTTGCTACGGTTATGTTTATATTATCTGCAATATTTATGGGATTGCTTTTAGTAAAGACACAAAATAGTAATATTGTTAGAAATACTTATAAGGTAGAATTGAATAGAATTTTAAAGGATTGTGAAGAAAAAATTGTTGAAGTCAACAAAAAAGTTGATATTACAGGTCAAGGAGTGGTTGATGTCAAGGATTTTGAAGAAATTATAAAAATATCTGAAGAATTATTTAAACCAATTTTGTATTGGAATAATGAGAAAGAAGAGGAAAGTTGGTTTTGTGTTTTAGGTAATAATATGGTTTATAGATTTATTTTAAAAAGATAAAAGGATGAAATATGAGAAAAAAGTATAAAGTGAAAAAAAAGTATACGGTTAGTGTGCTAACAATTATTATTATTGCTGTTTTAGCATTAGTAATTGTTAATATAGGATATTCAATGTGGAGTTCTAGATTAAGTATTTATGGGAAAGTTTCGCTTGATTTTAATCCTCCAGTTCTAGAGGCAACAGTGGTTCCTATTGAGCAAGGAAAATATGTTAATGTTACTGGTTTGACAAATGATTTAGGAGTTCAATTATTTGATTTAGTATCTGAGGAATATAAAGGAAATGAGCTTGTTACAACATTAAAAGTTCATGAAAATCTTGCAACTGATTGGCTTGCATCAGATATTTCAGTTAATTTTTCGTTAAAAAATAATTCATCATCAGGATATGTTTATACTGATGGAAAAGTTACTCAAGTTGAGGTGGCAAATCCGGGTGGGGCTTTAAAAAATGTTAATGCAGGATTGTTACCTGCAAGTGTTCCGTCAGGACAAACGGCAGTATTTAATTTTTCTGCTAATGTAAATAGAGCAGGAGTAAAAGATTCGACTTATTATAAATATGCTATAACATATAAGGTTAATGATATAACCAGATATTTCTTTTATACTATAAAAATATTTGAATAGTGTGATATACCAGTTTTATTTGCTTGTTAAATAAAGTGAATAAAATTGGTATTTTTTACGCATAAAAAATTTTGAAAAAGCATTGACAGTTGAATAGCTGTTCAACTATAATAAGAGAGTAAATAGTTGAATACTTATTCAATCGAAGGAGGTCATATGGAAGAACAAGAATGTGAAGTATTGCATAAAGATGTAGTAGCAAAAGTAAAAAAACAAATGCTTGAAGAAGATGTTTTATTTGATGTTTCAGATTTTTTTAAAATTTTAGGCGATAGTACAAGAGCTAAAATAATGTGGGCATTAGATAAAGAAGATATGTGTGTGTGTGATTTAGCAGCATTATTGGGAATGACTAAATCTGCAATATCGCATCAATTAAAGACCTTAAGAGAAGCCAACTTAGTAAAATTTAAAAAGGATGGAAAAATGGTTATCTATTCACTTGATGATGAACATGTAAAAGATATTTTTGAAAAAGCTTTAGAGCATGTTTTAGAAATAAGAGTAAAGGATTAAGAGGAGGTATTATTATGAAAAAAACATATACAATAGAAGGAATTGATTGTGCAAATTGTGCAATGAAAATTGAGGAGAAAATTAATAAAAATAAAGGTGTAGAAGAAGCTAACTTGAATTTTATGATGGGAAAATTAAGCATAATTTTTAAAGGTTCTACCGAAGAAGAAGTTGAAGAAGTAATGGCTGAGGTAAAAAAGATTGTTAAGAAAATTGAACCAGAAGCTGTTATTTCATAAGTATGCTTAGGAGGAAAAATAATGAATAAGAAATTTATTTTAAGAGTAATTATGTGTGTAATAACAGGTGTATGTGCATTTGTTGTTGAACATTCTCAAATTAAATATTGTTTAGAGATTTCAATAGCTTTATATTTGATAGCATATTGTATTATTGGAATTGATATTGTTTTTAAAGCTATTAGAAATGTTTTTCATGGTGAAATTTTTGATGAGAATTTTTTAATGTCTATTGCAACTATAGGTGCATTAGTTATGAAGGAATTTCCAGAAGCAATTGTGGTATTCCTATTGTATCAAATAGGTGAAGAGTTCCAGGATATTGCTGTTGGTAAATCGAGAGATGCAATTAAGGAATTGATGCAAATCAAACCTGAATTAGCTAATGTAGTTAGAAATGGAGAGACGATTCAAGTTAGACCAGAAGAAGTAAAAATTGGAGAAAAAATAATTATTAAACCTGGTGAAAAAGTTCCTTTAGATGGTAGAGTAGTTAAAGGATCATCAATGCTAGATACGAAAACAATTACAGGAGAATCTGTGCCTAAAAAAATTATTGAAAGAGAATTAATTTATAGTGGTAGTATTAACTTAAATAGTGTTTTGGAAGTGAAAGTAACAAAGAAATTTGCAGATTCTACTGTTGCTAAAATTTTGGAATTAGTAGAAGAAGCAACTTCTAAAAAAGCTAAGACTGAAAAATTTATAACAAAATTTGCAAAATATTATACACCTTTAGTATGTTTATTTGCTTTGGTTTTAGCTGTAGTACCACCTGTTTTGTTACATCAAGAATTCTGGAAGTGGTTGAGTAGAGCATTAATATTTTTAGTAATTTCATGTCCTTGTGCTTTAGTAATTTCAGTCCCTTTAGGATTTTTTGGAGGAATTGGATGTGCATCTAAAAAAGGGATATTAATAAAAGGAAGCAATTATTTAGAATCTTTAGCTAATGCAAAATATGCTGTTTTTGATAAGACTGGAACAATAACAAAAGGCGTTTTTGAGATTCAAAAAATAGAAGCTGTTGGAATTTCTGAGGAGGAGTTGATTAGAGTTTCAGCACATGGTGAAAAATTTTCTAATCACCCTATAGCTTTATCAATAAAAAAACGTTATAAAGGAAAGTATGATGAGAGTAAGGTTGAAGGGTTAGAAGAAATTTCAGGAAAAGGAATTAGAGCAAAGATATTTTTTAAAGAAACTTTAATTGGAAATGCTAAATTGCTTGAAGAAAATAATATTAAATTTAATCAAATAGATGAGGCTGGAACAGTGATATATGTAGCAATTGAAGGAGAATATAAAGGATATATTATGATTGCTGATAAAGTAAAAGATGATTCTAAACAAGCAATAATAGATTTGAAGAAAGAAGATATTAAGAAAACTGTTATGCTTACAGGAGACGAAAATAGAATTGCAAATAAAATTGCACAAGATGTTGGAATTGATGAATATAAAGCAGAATTATTACCTGACCAGAAATTAGAAAACTTAGAAACATTATTAAAAAAGAAATCTGAAAAAGAAAAAGTTATTTTTGTTGGAGATGGTGTTAATGATAGTCCATGTTTGGCAAGAGCAGATATAGGAGTTGCTATGGGTGGTATTGGTGCAGATGCTGCTATAGAAGCTGCAGATGTTGTTATAATGACAGATGAATTAACTAAAATAGCTCAAGCAATAGAAATTTCAAAAAAGACAATGAAAATTGTAAAACAAAATATTTCTTTTGCACTTTTTGTAAAGGCTTTGGTATTAATTCTTGGTGCAGTTGGTATTGCTAATATGTGGTTAGCTGTTTTTGCAGATGTAGGTGTTTCTATGATAGCAATTTTAAATTCAATGAAAACATTGAAGATTTAGTATATATAAATAGAAAATAGCAATTTTTCTATAAGTATTTATAGAAAGGTTGCTATTTATATTTTTTTTTGATATAAATATATGTGTCAAAGGAGGAATGAATATGGCAATTTTAGTTACTGGTGGAACAGGATATATTGGAAGTCATACATGTATTGAATTATTAAAAAAAGGAGAAGATGTTGTAGTAGTTGATAATCTTTCAAATAGTAAAATTGAAATGTGTGACAAAATAAAAAAACTATCTGGCAAGGAATTTAAATTTTATAAAGTAGATATATTAGATAGAGAAGAATTAGAGAAAGTATTTAAAGAGAATGATATAAAGGAAGTTATTCATTTTGCAGGTTTAAAGGCTGTTGGTGAGTCTTGTGCAAAACCAATCGAATATTATCATAATAATATTACAGGAACATTGGTGTTAGTAGATTTAATGAGAAAATATAATTGTAAAAAAATCG